>JABJNS010000029.1 GCA_018664745.1 Flavobacteriales bacterium
GTAGCCGAACATAGTCCCTCTATCGGTTAGCATTACGGAATTATTCCCGCTTTCCTTTACTTTGGTTACGGCATGTACCATGCTTTCTGGAGCTAGGAACTGTCCTTTTTTGATGTTTACCACCTTACCCGTTTTTGCTGCTGCTATTAGTAAGTCTGTTTGACGGCACAAAAAAGCAGGTATCTGCAATACATCCACATATTGGGCTGCAATTGCGGCTTCCTCTGCCGTGTGTATGTCCGTTACGGTTGGTATATTGAAGCGTTCGCCCACTTTTTTTAGGATGCTTAATGCCTCTATATCGCCAATTCCTGTGAAAGAATCCAAGCGACTTCTGTTTGCTTTTCGGTAACTTCCTTTAAAGATGAACGGGATTTCCAATTTGTTGGTTATCGCAAGGATTTTCTCTGCAATTTCCATTGCCATTTCTTCTGATTCAATGGCACATGGTCCTGCCAATAAAAAGAAATTCCCACTCCTTTGATGTTGTATTTTATTGATTTTTGCTAGCATCTTAAAATTGTAATTTAATGTTAAAATAAACGCTTACTGCTTTTGCTTTTTTCTTATTCACTACATCTTCCAGATGATGTGTTCCTACCGTAAAATTATGTTTTTTCCCTCTGGATAATGCCAAACCTACATTGGTGTTACCACTATAACCACCATGACTTAAAGTTGGGATAACATTACAATACTTGGCTTTGAATACACTTTGGATGTAGTATAAAGTAGCAAAGTTTGATTCCTTAAATCCTTGCCCGATTTTCGCAAAGGAAAGTGGCGTATTGTCCAAGTAAGGTTGCCATTTTCCTTGCACACCAAGGGTATAGTTCTTCAAGTATTTATAGTCCCCACAACCGCTCACACTTAAATGAAAAGTAGCAGGAATATACGATTTGAATGCTGAATTTTTTGTGCTTGGAAAATCATCCTGCGGGTTGTTTATTTCCAACAGGGAATCGTTAAAACTGAAGATATCTTCAATTTCAATTCCTGAAAAACTAAAGTTGCTATCAGTAGCCAAAGTAATGGATTCTGGGTTCCACATGATAAATCCTAAGTCCGTAAATGAAAGGTGAATGTCATATTCCTTGTATCGGAAATCAGTGCTCACCCCCAATGCTAACCCGTTTCCGTTATGTGCCATTGGACTCAGTGATGCCGTGTCCGTAACAAAGGCGCTCATGTCATAAGCAATATCCAATGATGTCCCAAATGGAGCTGTGTACAAGCTCCCTTTTTCAATAATGTAGGAAAGGTGATGATTCCCTACCAAATAGGATAGGGAAGTGCTCACCTTTACTGCTTTTACTTCCGTTCCGTAAGTGAATGTATACTGCTGAAAGCGGTCGGCTCTAATGCTTGTTCCTCCAAAGTCTAGTGTTTTATCCTGATGATGAAAATTCCCCTCAAAACCAAGGTGTAATAAATCATCACTAAAACTAGCATTCAGGATGTTCCTGTCTGCAAAACGAAAGCCAATACTATGTTTTTTAAAATTATAGGTATAGCTCAGTCCATTGCTAATCTCAGAATAAAGAACATTGTTTTCTCCTCCAGCATTTATCCAGTTTGTTTTCATGCTATCCGTAATATAGCCACCATATAGCATGGTGTTAAGAAAGCTTTTGTCCAAGCTACTGCTTTCAAATAATAGGTTAGTATTCCACTCAATGCTATGTTTGTTTCCATCAGTTTGAGCCAATAAAAATAGGGGAGTGAAAAGTATAAAAAGTATTTTTTTCATTAGTTTCCTAGGGTTTTACTGACTTTAGCACTAAGGGTAATTCCCATTGTATAGTCGCTATAAATACTCATGTATTCTTGCTGAGGTTGGGTGCTAAAACTTACAGTTGCCTTAATGCTTTTAATGTTATTCAAATCAGTATTGTTTATCTCTAAAGTTGATGTTTTACTTTTGGTAACCTTTCCTTCAGCATTTGTTAGTCCAGCTAGTATATGTTGGTTTGCCATTAAAGTGTCAATTACTACTCCTGCTTCATCTATTGCTAAAAGTTCTAGCTTTGCTTCTAAAGGTAATCCGTTTTCAATCCTGATGTATAGGGTTTCTATTTCTTCAATATTCTCTATTTCTAACTCTGAACTATTGCTTAAAGTTAGCTCATTTGCAATAAAGCTAAGGGGTATTTCTACAGCTAAATTGGCTTCCATTGGGTATTCAGGAAAAAGGAAGTCTTCAATAGCTGATTGTCCGTTAGGGTTCAAATAAAAAGTTGCGCTAGTATTTATTTTATTAGGGAAAATACTTAGCATTTCATTTGCTTCAATATTTATCTCAGTATGGGTAGGAGTGATGTTGTTTTCTCCTGATAAGCTTGCTCTTTCAATAACATGCAAGGTATTATTATCTATCTGTGCACTTACCTCTGTTTCATCATTCAAGGCACTTAAATTATTAATTTGAAAGCTTGCGTCAGCACCAATATAATTGTCAATTGCGATACTTATTTTTGCACTTTCTAGGTCAATACTTCCCGATTGGATAAAGTCAAATACATCAGTTTCAATAATTTCAGGTCCAAATGCAAAGGTGTCTTTCCCTATGTATCCTTTTGCGTATTCTGGTGTAAAAAAGTATTCATTAAATAGGTAAAAACTATCTACTTGGTGTATGGTTTCTAATTCCCCTGTAGAATCCAAATAAGCTTCTAATGTTGCGTAAATGGTATTAACTGTATCTCCACCAACTCTTCCGTCTTCTCCTGTTAAATCCATTATGTAACCATCAAAATTAAAAATAAATTGTGTTGGTTCTCCACTTGTGTTGGGTGGTACTTTAACTTCTGTTTCAAAGGTTATTCCGTTTTTTGATAAAGAGGGAATAGCATAAATAATTGTACCTGTATCCGGAAGGGTGCTGAGTGCGTTAATGATAACGCCTCCTTCTTTTATTCCTATTTCAGTAAGTCTTGCAGAGCCAAGTTCAAATGATTCTTCTACATTTTCTGAGTGTAATAGCTGATTAGGGAAATAAGCAGTTGCCTCCATTATTTTAATTTCAGTAATCGATATTTTAGTCGTTATTGCATCAGTATAATTAATAAGCACTAAGCCATTACTAGCATCAACATCCATATTGTTGATAATTCCTATCATCAAATGATCTAAGGTTTCTCCTGCTACAGAAACGGATTCGGAATAGGTATCTCCACTTTCAATTAGTGGGGTGGAAAAGGTTGCTATTATATTTTGGTTGGTTGAATTGTATAATGCAAAACTTACATTTGAAATATCTGTAGGAAATCCATTAGTAAGATCAAGATTTAGCATTCCATTGTAAAGCGTCATGGTTTCAAAATACTCACTGGCATCAATATTAATCGTATCATTTTGGATTATTCCTGGCATAGCAGGTATATCCCTTTGGCTTCCATCAGGAAAAGCCCAAGTTCCCAAAGGAAGTTCGTTAATAACACTTCCAATAGTAATTACATGTTCTATCACTACATCATCAAAATCTACTGAGTCAATTTTTATTGATTTTTCTTCTGATTTTGTTTCTAATAACAGAAGAGAATCATAGTTTATGTTTAATAGGTTTTCTTGATATACTAAAGAAATAAAACCGTCTTCATCTTCAGTAATAATATCTAAAGTGTCAGTAATAATATTATTTATATTTAGCTGAGTATGTGCGATAGGCAGTACCATATCAACATCCCAAGTTGGGCGTTCTAGCTCATGTTTGCAAGCAAAAAAGAGTAGAGTCGTTAATGCTATAAAAAGTATTTTTTTCATCTTACAAATATAGGTTAATAATTATATTTTCCTTTCCAAAGGTTTTTAAGCCCTTCTCTAAACGCATTTTCTTTGCTATTGTTGGAAGGCCTGTAAAAAGGGCTTCCACTAATTTCACTTGGTAAAAACTCTTGTTTGTCAGTTGGTTTATTATGCGAATACAGATACTCTTTTCCGTACCCTAATTCTTTCATTAATTTTGTTGGAGCATTTCGTAAATGAAGGGGAACGGATAAATTACCACTGCTTCTTACCTGTTCTTGTGCTTCATTTATAGCCATGTAAGCCGAGTTGCTTTTTGGTGAACAAGCCAAGTAAATAACGGCTTGTGAAAGGGTAATTCTAGCTTCTGGGAAACCAATTACATTAACTGCCTGAAAGCAATTATTCGCAATTACAAGTGCGGTTGGGTTGGCGTTTCCAATATCTTCTGATGCTAAAATAAGCAATCTTCTAGCAATAAACTTCACATCTTCTCCTCCTTCAATCATACGGGCAAGCCAATATACGGCAGCATTTGGGTCGCTTCCTCTTATTGATTTGATGAAGGCAGAAATAATATCATAATGCTGTTCGCCATCTTTATCATACCGGACTATATTTTGTTGTGCTTTTTCTACCACCAAATCATTGGTGATAATTATTTCTCTTTCATCTACTGAACTTACAACTAATTCCAAAATATTCAATAATTTTCGAGCATCTCCTCCTGAAATTTGCATCAAGGATTCAGTTTCTTTTAAGGTGATATTTAATTTGCTCAATACTTCATCTTTGCAAATTGCTCTCTCTAGTAATTCTTGTAAATCATCTTTGGATAAAGATTCCAATACATATACCTGTGAGCGAGAAAGTAGGGCAGAGATTACTTCAAAGGAAGGGTTTTCGGTAGTTGCTCCAATTAGCGTAATTACTCCTTTTTCAACTGCTCCTAATAACGAATCTTGCTGTGCTTTACTAAACCTATGTATTTCATCAATAAATAGAATAGGAATATTTTTTCCGAATAATCCTAGTGAGGATGCTTTATGAATTACTTCTCGCACATCTTTTACTCCAGAGTTTATGGCCGATAAAGTATAGAACGGACGATCTAATTCTTGTGCAATTAAGTTGGATAAAGTAGTTTTCCCAACTCCAGGAGGACCCCATAATATCATGGAGGGGATGAGCTTGTTTTTTATTGCAGTTTTAAGCGTTCCTTTTTCTCCAATTAAGTGTTTTTGACCAATAACTTCAGAAAGTTTTCTTGGTCGTATTCTTTCGGCTAAAGGGATGTTTTGCATCTTAACAAATGCTTTTTATCAACCTCAATTTATGTGTGTGATTTCCAATTTCAGTATTAAAAACACCTTGTTGGTCAATTCTATCGATTCTTACTTTTCCTGAAGCATGGATAATGTGATTGTCCTCAAGAATAATTCCTACATGAGTAATTTTTCCTTCAGTATTATCAAAAAATGCTAAATCACCAGGTTCTGACTCTTCCAC
>JABJNS010000030.1 GCA_018664745.1 Flavobacteriales bacterium
CACACTTTCGAAATCAGTATAGTCCATTTCTATAATTGTAGTTTCATAGTTAATAACAATGTTATTTGCATCTAATTGAGCGGGAAAAACAGTTGCGTTGTGTGTTAAAGTATCAATTATATTATTGCTTTCGTCAAGTAAGATAAGTGATAAATTTGCTGAAAAAGGCAAGCCATTCTCTATTGTGATGTAAATTTTTTCAATGTCTATTTCAGTAGGGTTCTCAATTTCAAGCTCATTCGTATCAGTAAGAGTTAGCTCATTGGCTATAAAGCTAAGTGGAATTTCTATAGCTAAATTGGCCTCCATTGGGTATGCAGGAAATAGAAAATCTTCAATAGCTGATTGTCCGATAGGGTTTAAATAAAAAGTTGCACTAGTATTTATCTTATTAGGAAAAATAGCGAGCATTTCATTTGCTTCAATATTTATTTTGGTATGTGTAGGAGTGATGTTGTTTTGTCCTGATAATATAGCTCTTTCAATAATATGCATGGCATTATTGTCTATTTGTGCACTTACCTCTGTTTCATCATTCAAAGCACTTAAGTTATTAATTTGAAAGCTTGCATCAGCTCCAATATAATTATCAACTCCAATTCTTATTTTGGCACTTTCAAAGTCAATATTCCCTGATTGTATAAAGTCAAACACATCAGTTTCTATTGTTTCTGGACCAAATGCTAAAGTGTCTTGCCCAATGTATCCTTTGGCATATTCTGGGGTGAAATAATATTCGTTAAATAGATAAAAACTATCCACTTTGTGTATGGTTTCCAATTCTCCTGTTGAATCCAAATAAGCTTCCAATGTTGCATAAATAGTATTTACGGTATCTCCACCAACTCTCCCTTCTTCTCCTGTTAAATCCATAACATATCCATCAAAACTGAATGTAAACTGAGTAGGCTCTCCATTTATATTGGGTGGCACTTTAACCACTGTTTCAAAGATTGCTCCATTTTTTATTAATGAAGGAATAGCATAAATTATTGTCGCCGTATCAGGAAGTGTGCTTACTGCATTAATGATTACACTTCCTGTTTTTATTCCAATTTCAGTAAGCCTCGCTGATCCTAACTCAAAGGATTCTTCAACCTTCTCTTCATGCAATAACTGATTAGGAAAGTAGGCAGTAGCTTCCATTATTTTAATCTCTGTAATGGATATTTTGGTTGTAATAGCATCCATATAGTTGATGGGTACAAGCCCATTACTTGCATCAACATCCATATTATTTATAACTCCAATCATTAAATGATCCAAGGTTTCTCCAGCTACAGAAACTGAATTAGTATAAGTTTCTCCACTTTCTATTAAAGGAGTATAAAAAGTAGCAATTAGGTTTTGATTTGTTGCATTGTATATTGAAAAGCTCACATTTGAAATATCAGTAGGATAGCCATTAGTGAGGTCAATATTGAGCATCCCATTGTAAAGAGTCATAGTTTCAAAGTATTCATTAGCATCAATATTAATAGTGTCATTTTCAATTATGCCTGGCATTGCAGGAATGTCCCTTTGACTACCATCAGGGAAAAGAATTGTGCCAAAAGGAATCTCATTTATAACACTTCCAATTGAGATGATATGTTCAATTACTACATCATCAAAATTTACTGAGTCAATTTTTATTGTCGTTTCTTCTGATGTTGTTTCAAGTAATAATAATGAATCATAATCTACATTTAATAAGGATTCTTCATAAACCAATGTAATAAAGCCATTATTATCTTCAGTAATATTTAATCCTGAATCAGGTAATATATTATTAATTGTCATTTTTGTATGTACAATAGGAACAATCACATCAATATCCCAAGTTGGTTTTTCTAGTTCATGCTTACAAGCAGAAATAAGGAGTATAGTTAGTGTAATAAAAAGTATTTTCTTCATCATACAAATATAGTTTAATAATTATACTTTCCTTTCCATAGGCTTTTAAGTACTAATCTAAATGCATTTTCTTTATTGTTATTAGAAGGATTATAAATCATTTTTCCGCTTATTTCTTCTGGTAAAAACTCTTGCTTATCATTAGGCTTATTGTGTGAATAAATGTAATCTTTTCCGTAACCAAGTTCTTTCATTAGTTTGCTTGGTGCGTTTCTTAAATGTAAAGGAACAGTGAGATTTCCACTTTTTCTAACTTCATCCTGCGCTTCATTTATTGCTATATATGACGCGTTGCTTTTTGGTGAACATGCTAAATAAATTACTGCTTGTGAAAGCGTAATTCTAGCTTCAGGGAACCCAATTACATTTACTGCTTGAAAGCAGTTGTTTGCAATTACTAATGCAGTAGGATTCGCATTTCCAATATCTTCTGATGCTAAGATTAATAATCTTCTTGCAATAAATTTCACATCTTCACCTCCTTCAATCATTCTAGCAAGCCAATAAACAGCTCCATTTGGGTCGCTTCCTCTTATTGATTTGATAAAAGCAGAAATTATATCATAATGTTGCTCTCCATTTTTGTCATAACGCACAATATTTTGTTGTGCCTTTTCAACTACTAAATCATTAGTAATAATAATTTTTTCATCATCTACTGAACTCACAACAAGTTCTAAAATGTTTAATAATTTACGAGCATCACCTCCTGAAATTTGCATTAAAGATTCGGTTTCTTTCAGTGTAATCTTTTGTTTTCTTAGTACTTCATCTTGTATAATTGCTCTTTCTAAAAGCTCTTGTAATTCTTCTTTTGATAAAGATTCTAAAACATAAACTTGAGAGCGAGAAAGTAAGGCAGAAATAACTTCAAAAGAAGGGTTTTCGGTTGTAGCGCCAATTAAGGTGATAACTCCTTTTTCAACAGCACCTAATAATGAGTCCTGTTGAGCTTTCGAAAATCTATGGATTTCATCAATAAATAAGATAGGAATATCTTTTCCGAATAATCCTAATGATGAGGCTTTATGAATTACTTCACGCACATCTTTCACTCCAGAGTTTATTGCTGAAAGAGTATAAAAAGGCCTACCTAATTCCTGAGCGATTAGGTTGGATAAAGTTGTTTTTCCAACTCCAGGTGGACCCCAAAATATCATGGAAGGTATTAGCTTGTTATTGATGGCAGTTTTAAGCGTTCCATTTTCACCAATTAAATGTTTTTGACCAATAACTTCAGAAAGTTTTCTTGGTCGTATTCTTTCGGCTAAAGGGATGTTTTGCATCTTAACAAATGCTTTTTATCAACCTCAATTTATGTGTGTGATTTCCAATTTCAGTATTAAAAATACCTTGTTGGTCAATTCTATCGATTCTTACTTTTCCTGAAGCATGGATAATGTGATTGTCCTCAAGAATAATTCCTACATGAGTAATTTTTCCTTCAGTATTATCAAAAAATGCTAAATCACCAGGTTCTGACTCTTCCAC
>JABJNS010000031.1 GCA_018664745.1 Flavobacteriales bacterium
ATTTTTTTCATAATTCAAAAACGAGTTTAGAATTCACTTATTGCCCTTTGTATGTATTCATCTTCAGCACTTAGGATGCTAAAGTACACATCATTATCCCAAATATTTCGGCAGGTTGTTGCTTTTAATAGGTTACTGAAATACTTCAATTCAGTATTGCCTAGTTTCAGCTTAAAGTCGCTATCTTTTGTAATTACAAATGCTTGGTATTGTGAGTAAATAATGGCTTTATCAATTTCGGTATGGGATTTGATATTCTTCTTTTTCAATTGTTCACTTTGCTTTAGGCAAAACTCATTTAACCAGCCTTTACTTATCATTCTATTGATTTGTAAATAGTTTACCGCACTATCTCTTTTTATAATGATATCTGGTGTAATTCCACCTCCACCATATACCGTCCTTCCATTTTTTGTAGTGTAGGTTAAGCTATCAGGTTGGCTTGTTGTAACTTTTCGGGTGTATTGTTCTAAATAGTAATACTTTTCATTTTCCCCATAATCTTTTTGTATGCACCTGCCTGATGGGGTGTAATACCTTTGTGTTGTCAATCGGATAACTGAGCCATCTTGCATAGGAATTTGTTCTTGTACAAGTCCTTTTCCGAATGATCGTCTTCCTATTACTAGTCCTCTGTCATTGTCTTGCAGGGCACCACTTACAATTTCAGATGCTGATGCTGACCCTTCATCTATTAGGGCGATTACTTTCATTTTTTCTAGCTGTCCATTTCGGGTGGCAAATGTTTCTTCTTTACTTCTGTTGCGCCCTTCTGTGAATACAATTAGCTCTCCCTCTTTTAGGAATTCATCACATATCTGGTTGGCAATGTGTAGGTATCCTCCTGGGTTTCCTCTAAAGTCTAGGATGAGTTTTTGCATTCCTTTTTGTTGTAGGGAACTTACTTTCTCCATCATTTCGGTATAGGTGGTAGCGGCAAATCGGTTTATTTTTATGTAGCCAATTTGGTCTTGTAGCATTATTCCAACATCCACACTATATAAGGGAATGTCATCTCGTACAATTGCAAAGGGCATGAGTTCCTGTTGCCCTCTTCTTTTTATGATGATGTTTACAGTTGTCCCTTTTTCTCCTCTTAGTAGTTTTATTACGCCTTCATTTTTTATTCCTGTGCTGGCAACATCTTCTTTTTCTACTGATATTATTCTATCGCCACTTTGTATTCCTAACTTTTCTGATGGCCCTCCTGATATTGCTGAAACCACTACTATACTATCATCAATAATATTGAATTGCACCCCTATTCCGCTAAAGCTACCTTGCATATCTTCTTCTACATTTTGATAGTCTTTTACAGGAATATAGGCAGAATGAGGATCTAGCTCATTTAGGATGGCATTGATGGTTTTATCCTCAAAATCAGCTGTGTTTAAAGTATCAACATAGTGGTTGTCTATTAAGTTGAGGATAGCATTTATTTTTCCTCCTTCATTTGCTACTGGGTTGTTATTTCCTATACTTCCTATTAGTATTCCACTACTGATGAGTAGGGCATAAATTAGGGGTTGTAATTTTTTCATTATAGTTTTTTCTTATCAAATTCTACTACTTCTACTCCTGCTTCTTTTAAGAATTCAATCCCTGATGTATCTGAATATTTATTGATATAAACTAGGCGAGTAATTCCTGCTTGATGTACCAACTTGCTGCAATCTTTACAAGGGGATAGGGTTAAATATACGGTTGCTCCGCTACAATCGTGTGTTGAGCTTGCCGTTTTTAGGATAGCATTTGCTTCAGCATGCAGTACATACCAGTGTGTTTCATTGTTTTTATCTTCACAACAATTCTCAAATCCTGATGGGGTACCATTGTATCCATCTGATATTATCATTCTATTCTTTACGATTAAGGCTCCTACTTGTTTGCGAGTGCAGTGGCTTAGTTTTGCCCATTCTAGTGCCATTCTTAGGTAAGCTCTATCGTATTTTTCTTGTTTTGTGTTGGTCATGTGCTTTTTAAAATAAAAGTGCAAGATACTAAAAAGTCTTTTTCTATTTATTCTGCTTGTCTGCAAACTTATTTTGTGGGTTGCGGAACAATTTTTATCTTCTTGGGAACTATTTTTTAGTCCTTGGGAACAAGTTTTGTGTTGTTGCTAACAAATTTTCTGTGTTCGGAAACAAATTTTGCCCTTCTGTAAACTAATTTTTTCCTTTCGGAAACTAATTTTATTTTTTCACAACTATTTAGGTGCTCATTATCAGTGTGTTGGGTGGGGTGTAAAAACTATTTCATACATTTTAGGTAAATCTGAAATTTCACTTGTAATTATATGATGTAAGGGTTTCTTATGTATCTATCTCCCGTTCGAAATCTTTACAAATATTTAGGGGATATTAATTTAATACATATAAGTATGAAATTAAATTTAAATGGTAGTATTTCTAAGGCTACCGAGCAGTTCAAAATCTTAGATATCGCAATAGCTGATGCGAATAGTTCAGCAACACCTTTACCTTTTTCCTTGGTGGATGCAACTGAGTTCAGCAATGAGTTTGCTAATTATTTATTGTTGGCTTCTGATTATCTAAAAGCAAAAAAGGATGCGCCTGTTTTCACACAAAAGAGGTATATTATTCATGAAAGGTTATTCCAGCAAACCCAAAGAATAGCACAATTCTTAAAGATTAGGCATTATCAAAATAATAAAGCGCTTGAGCATTAGGGTATTCCTATTAATGCAACTTCTATTGGGGAATTAAAACTTTCTCGTAAAATCAATGAAGCCGAAAGTATGTATAAAGCTATTATTGATAAACACATTGCTGATGGTGCCAATTCCATACTTGCTCTTTTTGATATGCAAAAATTTGAAGATGATTATAATGAATTATTATTGGTGCATCAGGATTATGAAGCGGAAAAATTGATTTGGCGTACCAAGTCGGTTATTAAAAGAAAGAGTTTTGCAAAACTGAAGGAAATGCAAAGAATCATTGGTCGTGAATTGATAACACACCCTGATTTTGAGCCGAGAGATTTAGAATTCTGGGGCTTTGAAGTCCTTGAATTCCATAATACCGGTAC
>JABJNS010000032.1 GCA_018664745.1 Flavobacteriales bacterium
AACATCAATACAAGTAAGCAAACTATTATAATAGCAGTAAAGGTGATATAAACTATCTGATTTTGCATTTAAAGTATTTAATTTGTTTGCAGAGCATTCAAGAAACCTTAAAGAATCATTCTGACTAACATCTAAAGTTAATAGTTGATTGTTGCTGCAGTCTAGCTCTCCTAGTAAACTATTAGCACTTATATCTAAAGAAGAAAGTATGTTAGAACTACAATACACTTCTAATAAATTGGTATTATTAACTAAATCTAATGAATCTATTAGGTTATTAGCACACCATAAATACATAAGATTAGAACTATTGCTTATATCTAAACTAGTTAATTGGTTGCCTGAACAATATAATTTTTCCAAAAAACTATGTGCATTAACACTTAATGCAGGTAAATAATTATTCCAACACCCTAATTCAAATAAAGCTAAATTAATTGAAACATCTAAATTGGTTAATTGATTATTACTGCAATCAAATTTTTCTAAAAAATGATTATTAGTAACATCAAGTAATGGTAAAAGATTGTTTCCGCAATACATTTCAGGCACTGTCCCGAAAAGTGTGTAAGTAGTTTTTATACTTCAAATCTGTCCTCAAATATAATTAAAAATTGATTAAGAATTACTGCCCAGTTAAGAATTGGTCTTGTCCATTTCTTTGTTGTTTCTTGGATGGCTAAATAAACAGATTTCATTACTGCTTCATTAGTAGGAAAAGAGAGTCTATTTTTAGTGTACTTTCTAATTTTACCATTTAAGTTCTCTATCATATTTGTAGTGTAAATTATCTTTCTAATTTCTACTGGAAACTCAAAAAATACAGTTAGTTCCTCCCAATTTGTTCTCCATCCTTTTATTGCATAGGGGTATTTCTTTTCCCAAGTTGTTGCTAAATCCTCTAAAGCTGCTTCTGCCGAGAGCCTGTTAGGAGAGGTGTAAATTTTCTTCATATCTCTAATGAAACTAGGTCTATCTTTTCTTACAATATATTTGCAGGAGTTTCTTATTTGGTGAACAACACATATCTGAGTTCTTGACTGAGGAAAAACAGCAGTAATTGTTTCTGTAAAGCCTTTTAAATTATCTGTAGCTGTAATTAAAATATCATCTACACCTCTAGCTTTTATATCAGTAAGTACTGACATCCAAAAAGCAGCACTTTCATTATGCCCAAGCCATAACCCAAGCACCTCCTTCATTCCATTCTTCTTTAATCCTATTGCAATGTAAATGGTCTTATTTATTACCCTAGAACCTTCTCTAACTTTAAATACAATACCATCCATCCAAACTACCAAATAAACAGCATCTAAAGGGCGGTTCTGCCAAGCAAAAATATCTTCTTTTACCCTGTCAGTTATTCTTGAAACTAAAGAAGTAGAAATATTGTATCCATATATTTCGTGTATCTGCTGCCCAATATCACTATTAGTCATCCCTTTTGCATAAAGTGAGATAATTATATTTTCTACTCCTGATGAACGGGAAGATCGTTTTGGAATTAATTGAGGAGAAAAACTAGCCTCTCTATCTCTAAGAACTTTAATCTCACTCTCTCCATTTTCAGTCTTAATAATCTTTTTAGAGTATCCGTTTCTAGCGTTTGAACTGCCTTTCTTTTTATGTTTATCATACCCCAGGTGTTCATCTAGTTCTCCTTCTAAAATCTGCTCTATTCCTCTGGAATGAAGCTCCTTTAAAAAAGAATCTAATTCCTTTCCTGTTTTAAATTGTTTGAGAAAATCCTTACTTAATAAATCGTCCTTGTCCATAGTGTGTTAGTTTAAGTTTATAAAATTAATGCTTTATTTTTGAACTTACACACTTTATGGGACAGTGCCTGTATTAAACAAAAGTGTTTGTTATTTGCATCAAAGTAGTTGTATTTTACATCAAAGTAGTTGTATTTTAAACCAAAGTATTATTACTAATAATCAATAAGAGTAAATGCTTTAAGTATTTTACTATATTTGCGACTTACAAATTAAAAACTATTCAAAAATGAAAAAATTATCAATTGTATTATTAGCTGTATTCTTTATTGGAATTGCTAATGTAAATGCACAAACTGATGCAAATACTGAAACTGTAGTAGCTGTAGAAGAAGTAAAAGCTGAAGAAGCAGTAAAAACATGTGCCAAAACAGGTAAAGTATGTGATGCAACTTGCGAAAACAAAAAGAACGGTACTTGCTGTAAAGGAGAAAAGAAATCAAAATGCTCTGATGAAGAAAAAGCTGCTTGTTCTAAGAAGAAAGTGAAATGCTCAAAATCAAAATCTTCTTGCAACAAAAGCAAAGATGGTAACTTTAACTTTGACAAGTCCAATAACTATGGAAAGGAAAAATCTTCTTGTAGTAAAAAAGCTAAAAAAGGATGTGATAAAAGTAAAGCATCTTGTAGCAAATCAGACAAGAAAAAAGGATGTTGCAAAAAAGATGGAGACAAAAAATCTTGCTCAAAATCAGATAATAAAGAAGAAGAATCTTCTAAATAAAAGCAGATAAGTTTTACAAAAGCCGCACTTTGGTGTGGCTTTTTTTATACCCCAAATTATGGAATTTTTACCAGAACAAATTGAAGAGTATGCAATTAATCATACCGAAAAAGAACCTCAACTTTTAGCTGAACTTAACCGAGAAACTTGGGCCAATGTAATGATACCCAGAATGCTTTCTGGACACTTACAAGGTAGAGTTCTTTCCATGTTTAGCAAACTAGTTTCCCCTAAAAATATTTTAGAAATAGGAACTTATACAGGTTATTCAGCCCTTTGCCTAGCAGAAGGATTAAAACCTAGTGGAAACTTGCATACCCTTGATATAAATGAGGAATACACTGCTGTTGCTAAGCGTTATTTTAATAAGTCAGCTTACAGTAATAATATTAAACAGCACATAGGTCAGGCATTGGATATCATTCCTAATTTGGATTGCAAGTTTCAATTGGCTTTTATTGATGCGGACAAGGAAAATTACGCCAACTATTTTGATGCCATTATTGATAAAATGGATGTTGGTGGCTTAATAATTGCTGACAATGTATTATGGAGTGGAAAGGTTACTAGTAACGAAATGGATGAGGAAACACAAGCTCTTGATAATTACAACAAAAAAATAGTAACTTCTGATAGAGTTGAAACTGTACTTTTTCCTGTAAGAGATGGCTTAATGATTAGCAGAAAAGTAAAATAATTTATTCTTTTAAAAACAGAAGCAAGCCATCAATATCCTTATTTTTACACGCAATTTATTCAACACATGATTGATTTCAATAATATAAAAAATGCTTTTGCTGATAAATCAGATACTGATTTAAACAGAGCTTATCTCCTATTTAAAAGCATGAGTAATCCTGTTCTTTCTAAAGCACTTACAGGATTATCTCAATTTGGACTAAAACTACACCTTCCCATAAAAGCAATTATAAAAGCAACTGTTTACAAGCAGTTTTGTGGCGGAGAAACAATTGAAGAAAGCCAAGCTACCATTGATAAATTATGGGAATCAAAAATTGGAACTATCTTGGACTTTTCAGCAGAAGGCAAGGAATCCAAGGCTGATTTTAATCGTGCCTTAAAACAAACACTTGCTTCAATTGAAAAGGCAGTAATTTCTGATAGTATTCCCTTTTCTGTTTTTAAACCTACAGGACTTTGTAAATTTTCTTTGCTGGAAAAAATAAATAACAATACTCCCCTTTCCCCTAGTGATGAAAAAGAAAAGGAAGAATATGAAGCAAGGGTAAATGCTATTTGCAAACTAGCATATGATAAAAATGTAGCTGTTTTTATTGATGCTGAAGAAAGCTGGATTCAAGATGCTATTGATAGTATTGCAGAGCAAATGATGCAAAAATACAATACAAAAAAAGCCCTTATCTATAATACCATACAACTCTACCGAAATGATAGAGTAACTTACCTTAACGCACTTTTGGAACGATCAGAAAATAAGTTTTTTGTAGGGTTAAAACTAGTAAGAGGAGCTTATCATGAACAGGAAATAGCAAGAGCAAAATCAAAAAATTATCCTTGCCCAGTACATACTATTAAAACAAATACCGATACTGATTATAATACTGCACTTAAAATCTGTATTCAAAATATTGATAGAGTATCCGTTTGTGCAGGAACACATAA
>JABJNS010000033.1 GCA_018664745.1 Flavobacteriales bacterium
AGAAAGATGAATGCAGTAGTGGAGCATAATGCAACACCACAAATTTTAGGAATGGTTGCTAAAGTAAAGCACTTAATAACTGTAGTAGAATAATATCAGATATGGAATTACATAATTTAAAACCTGCAAAAGGTTCAGTTAAAGGTACGAAAAGAGTAGGTAGAGGAGAAGGATCTAAGAAAGGAGGAACATCTACTAGAGGACATAATGGTCAAAAATCTCGTTCAGGATATTCAAAGAAAATTGGATTTGAGGGTGGACAACAACCATTACAAAGAAGAGTACCTAAGTTTGGATTTACGAACCCAAATAGAGTTGAGTATAATGGTGTGAACTTGGATACTATCCAAGCTTTAGTTGATGCAAAGAAATTAAAGGGAACTATTGTTAAGCAAGATTTGATGGATAATGGTCTTGTACAAAAAAATGATTTAGTGAAAATTTTAGGTAGAGGTGAATTAACAGCAAAATTAGATATTACTGTCAATGCATTTTCTGCAACTGCAAAGGCAGCTATTGAAAAAGCTGGAGGAACTGCAACTATTATAGAAAAGTAAGATGAGAAAATTAATAGAAACGATAAAGAATATTTGGGGAATTGAGGATTTGAGAAATCGAATCTTAACTACATTAGGAATTTTAGCTATTTATAGACTAGGTACTTTTGTTGTAATTCCAGGGGTTGATCCTGCACAGCTTTCCGCTTTACAGGACCAAACTGCAGATGGTCTTTTAGGTCTATTAAATATGTTTACTGGAGGTGCATTCTCACAAGCGTCAATTTTTGCTTTGGGTATTATGCCTTATATCTCTGCTTCTATTGTAATTCAATTAATGGGAATGGCAGTTCCTTATTTCCAGAAATTACAAAAAGAGGGTGAAAGTGGAAGAAGAAAAATCAACAATATTACTAGATACTTAACTATCTTAATCACTGCAGGACAAGCACCTGGTTATATTGCTAACTTAAAAGCAACATTACCTGAAACGGCTTTCTTACTTGATCCAGGAGCATTTTGGTTATCATCAATTATTATATTGGTAACAGGTACTATGTTTGTAATGTGGTTAGGAGAAAAAATTACTGATAGAGGAATTGGTAATGGTATTTCATTATTAATTATGATTGGTATTATTGCAGGTTTACCTCAATCATTAATGCAAGAATTTGTTTCTGCTTTAGGTTCTGCAGGAGGAGGTTTAGTTATTTTCTTAGTTGAAATGCTAGCTTTGTTATTTGTTATTTTAGTAACAATACTTTTAGTGCAAGGTACAAGAAGAATTCCTGTACAGTATGCTAAGAGAGTTGTTGGAAATAAACAATATGGTGGAGTAAGACAATTCATTCCTTTAAAGGTAAATGCAGCAGGAGTAATGCCAATTATCTTTGCGCAAGCAATTATGTTTGTGCCGATTACTTTAGTTGGTTTTTCTGAAAATGAAAGCTTACAAGGTATGGCTGCAGTACTTACTGATTTCGGAGGATTCTGGTATAATTTGATGTTCTTTGTAATGATTGTAATGTTCACTTATTTTTATACAGCAATGACTGTTAATCCTAATCAGATGGCTGATGATATGAAGAAGAATGGAGGATTTATTCCAGGTGTAAAGCCAGGAAGGTCTACTGCTGATTATTTAGATACTGTAATGTCAAGAATTACATTGCCAGGATCTTTATTTTTAGGTTTAGTAGCTATCTTGCCAGCATTTGCAATGGCAGGAGGAATTAACATGCAGTTCGCACAATTTTATGGTGGCACTTCATTGTTAATTTTAGTTGGGGTTATTTTAGATACCCTTCAGCAAATTGAGAGTCATTTATTAATGCGTCATTATGATGGGTTAATGGATTCAGGAAGAATTAAAGGTAAGTCTTCTGGAAGTATGATGTAATCATATTAGGTTATGATTTATTATAAGACGGAAGAAGAGATTGAGTTAGTAAGAAAAAGTTCTTTACTTGTTGCAAAAACCCATGCTGAAATAGCAGGGCTGATAAAACCAGGGATAACTACCCTAGCATTAGATAAAATTGCTGAAGAGTTTATCAGGGATAATGGAGGAGTTCCAGCCTTTAAAGGTTATGGAGGTTTTCCTAATACTTTATGTATGTCACCAAATGATCAAGTAGTGCATGGTATCCCAAATGATAATGTTCTTGAAAATAGCGAAATATTATCTGTGGATTGTGGAGTAGTGATGAATGGCTATTATGGTGATTCTGCTTTTACCTATGAAGTTGGTGAATTAGATGCTGAAACAAAACAATTACTTAAAGTAACAAAAGAGTCACTTTATAAAGGAATTGAACAAGCAGTTGCCGGAAATAGAATTGGTGATATTGGTTATGCCGTACAGCAATATGCTGAAAGCTTCGGATATGGTGTGGTTAGAGAATTGGTTGGTCATGGTTTAGGTAAAAACTTACATGAGTCGCCAGAAGTACCTAATTACGGAAGAAGAGGAAGAGGGGTTATGCTTAAAGAAGGATTAGTTATTGCGATTGAGCCAATGATTAATATGGGAACTAGGCGAATTACGCAACATAATGATGGTTGGACAATAACAACTAATGATAATAAACCATCTGCACATTTTGAACATACAATTGTAGTTCGAAAAGGAAAAGCAGAGATATTATCAAGTTTTGAAGAAATAGAAAAAAAGATAAATGGCTAAACAAGCTAACATAGAACTAGATGGAACGATTACAAAAGCATTGTCAAATGCTATGTTTCGTGTAGAATTGGAAAATGGGCATGAGGTAGTGGCACATATTTCAGGGAAGATGAGAAAATTCTATATTAAATTGTTACCAGGTGATAAGGTAAAGATGGAGATGTCACCATATGATTTGACAAAGGGAAGAATAACGTATAGGTACTAATAAAATAAATTAAAATGAAAGTACGAGCATCAGTAAAAAAAAGAAGTGAAGATTGCAAGATCGTCAAAAGAAAAGGACGAGTTTATGTAATTAATAAGAAGAACCCAAGGTATAAACAAAGACAAGGTTAAGAATGGCAAGAATTAAAGGTATTGATTTACCAAAAAATAAAAGAGGAGTTATTGGTTTAACTTACATTTATGGAATTGGTCCATCTTTTGCAGTAGCAATTTTAGATGAAGCAAAAGTTTCTCATGACACTAAAGTTCAAGATTGGACGGATGAAGAAACTAATTCTATTAGAGAGATCATTGGTGAAAAATTTACTGTTGAAGGTGAATTAAGAGCTGAAACAAAAATGAACATTAAGAGATTAATGGATATTGGTTGTTACAGAGGTATTCGTCACAGAATGGGACTTCCTTTAAGAGGACAAAGAACAAAAAACAATTCTAGAACCAGAAAAGGGAAAAGAAAAACTGTTGCTAATAAAAAGAAATAGTAGATAATTATGGCTAAAACAACAAAAAAGAACACGGTAAGAGTTGAAGCTGAAGGGCAAGCGCACATTCAGGCAACTTTTAATAACATTATTATTTCACTTACCAATAAAGGAGGACAAGTTATTTCTTGGTCTTCAGCAGGTAAAATGGGATTCAGAGGTTCAAAAAAGAATACTCCTTATGCTGCACAAATGGCTGCTGAGGATTGCTCAAAAGTAGCACTTGAAAAAGGGTTAAAAAGAGTAAAGGTTTATGTGAAAGGACCTGGTCAAGGTAGAGAGTCTGCTATCAGAACGATTCATAATTCTGGTATCATTGTTACTGAGATTGTAGATGTTACACCATTGCCACACAATGGATGTCGTCCACCGAAAAAGAGAAGAGTTTAATATATTTATAATTAAGATAAAGACATGGCAAGATATACAGGCCCAACATCAAGAATTGCAAGAAGATTTGGAGAACCAATTTTTGGCCCAGATAAAGCATTAGCTAAAAAAGCTTACGGTCCAGGACAGCACGGTAACCAAAGAAGGAGAGGTAAACAATCCGAATATGGTGTGCAATTAATGGAAAAACAAAAAGCTAAGTTTACTTATGGTATTTTAGAGAAACAATTCTCTAACTTATTTAAAGAAGCACTTAGAAGAAAAGGAGTAACTGGTGAAAATTTATTACAAATGTGTGAATTGCGTTTGGATAATGTAGTATTCCGTTTAGGAATTGCACCAACAAGAAGAGCTGCTCGTCAGTTAGTTACTCATAAGCACATTACTGTTAATGGAGCGAATGTAAATATTCCTTCATATGCTTTAAAAGTAGGTGATATCGTTTCAGTGCGTGCGCGTTCAAAATCTTTAGAAACAATCACAAATTCAATTACTGCTAGTCCTAATCAAATGGAATGGTTAGAATGGAATGGAGAAACTCAATTAGGTAAAGTTGTTGCTGCACCTGAAAGAATTCAAATTCCTGAAAACATCAAGGAGCAATTAATTGTTGAATTGTACTCTAAATAAGAATAATTAAAAAAATAAAAAATATGCCAATCTTAGATTTTCAAAAGCCGGATGAGGTAGTAATGATTAATGAAGCAGCTAACCAAGGAAACTTTGAGTTCCGTCCGTTAGAGCCAGGTTATGGTTTAACTGTAGGGAATGCTTTAAGAAGAGTTTTATTATCTTCTTTAGAGGGTTATGCTATTACATCAATCAGAATTACAGGTGTTGAGCATGAATTCACTACTGTTGAAGGTGTTGTACAAGATGTTACTGAAATTATCTTGAACCTTAAACAAGTAAGATTTAAACAACAAATTGAAACGGTTGAATCAGAAATTGCTACTTTAAAAGTTAGCAAAAGTGATGTAGTTAATGCTGCTAATTTAGCAAGTAGCTTATCTAATTTCCAAGTGTTAAATCCTGAGCAAGTTATTTGTGAATTGGATAAGAAAGTAACATTTGAAATGGAATTTACAATTGCTAAAGGTAGAGGGTATGTAGCTGCTGAAGCAAATGAGATTGAAGATGCACCAATAGGAACAATTGCTATTGATTCTATCTTTACTCCTATAAAAAATGTAAATTATAATGTTGAGAATTACAGAGTTGGTCAAAAAACTGATTTTGAAAAGTTAAACTTAAACATTACTACTGACGGATCAATTGAGCCAAAACAAGCATTAACTGAAGCGTCTAAAATCTTAATCCAACACTTTATGTTGTTCTCTGATGAAAAAATCAGTTTAGAAGAAGATACAGTTGAAGAATTTGATGAGGATACTTTACACATGCGTCAGTTATTAAAAACTGAACTTACTGAGTTTGGTTTATCAGTAAGAGCATTGAACTGCTTAAAAACTGCAGAAGTATTTACATTAGGAGAATTAGTTTCTTTCAAAAAATCTGATATGTTAAAATTCAGAAACTTTGGTAAGAAATCACTTTCAGAATTAGAAGATTTAATAGAAGAAAAAGGATTAACTTTCGGTTTTGATACTGTAAAGTATAATTTAGATAACGAATAGAACAATGAGACACGGAAAGAAATTTAACCATTTAAGTAGAAAAGCTGCTCACAGAAAAGCAATGCTTGCTAACATGGCATGTTCATTAATTGAGCATAAAAGAATTAAAACTACTTTAGCGAAAGCAAAAGCACTAAGAGTATATGTAGAGCCTTTGATTACAAAATCAAAAGATGATACTACACACTCAAGAAGAACTGTATTTTCTTACTTAAAGCAAAAAGAAGCAATTACCGAATTATTTGGTGATGTAGCTGCTAAAATTGCTGATAGACCAGGAGGATACACTAGAATCTTGAAGTTAAGCAATCGTTTAGGAGATAATGCACAAATGGCATTTATTGAGTTAGTAGACTATAATGAAGAGTATACAACTGATAAACCTAAGCGTAAAAAAGCAAGAAGAGCTAAGTCTAAAAAAGTTGAAGCTGTAGCTCCTGCTGTTGAAGAAGCAGTAGTTGTTGAGGAAGCTCCAAAGACTGAAGAAGTTGCTGAAGTAAAAGCTGAAGAAGTAGTAGCTGAAACTCCTGTTGTTGAAGAAGCTCCTGCTGTAGAAGAAACTAAAGAAGAAGCAGATAACTCTGAAAAGAAAGAAGAAAAAGGAGAGTAGTCAATACCTTCTTTTTATGATATCAAAAAAGGGTAAAGCTTAAGGGTTTTATCCTTTTTTTATAAATTAAAATAACAGATGAAATACAATAAGAAAAAAGAAGCAGTATTATTATTAGCTGATGGTACAATTTTCCATGGAAAAGCATTGGGAATTGAAGGTGTAGCAACAGGTGAACTTTGTTTTAATACAGGGATGACAGGCTATCAAGAAGTATTTACTGATCCTTCTTATTTTGGTCAATTAATGATTACTACTAATGCTCATATAGGAAATTATGGTGTGAGTAGTAAAGAAACTGAATCTGCTGATATGAAAATTGCAGGTTTAATTTGTAAAAACCTAAATAATGGCTTTTCTCGTAGGGGAGGTGATGGTGATTTGCAGGAGTATTTTATAGCTCAAAATAAAGTCGTAATTTCTGATGTAGATACTAGAGCTGTTGTAAGGCATATTCGTGATAAAGGTGCTATGAATGCAATTATTTCAACTGCAACTACTGATATTGCTGAATTGACTAAATTATTAGCTGAAGTTCCTTCTATGGAAGGGTTAGAATTGTCATCTTCAGTTTGTACAGAAAAGCCTTACTTTGTTGGTGATGAAAATGCAAAGCACAAAGTTGCGGTTTTAGATTTAGGTGTGAAGCGTAATATTTTAAAGTGCTTATCAGATAGAGATTGTTATTTGCAAGTATTTCCAATGCATACTTCTTATGAGGATATGAAGGCTTGGAATCCTGATGGGTTCTTTTTGTCGAATGGTCCTGGAGATCCTTCTGCAATGCCTAAGGTTATTGAGCAGGTTAAGAAAGTTACTGCTGATGGAAAACCTGTATTTGGAATTTGTTTAGGGCATCAAGCGCTAGCACTTTCTGAAGGGATATCTACTTATAAAATGCACAATGGACATAGGGGGATTAACCATCCTGTAATCAACTTAAGTACAAGAAAAGCAGAGGTAACTTCTCAAAATCATGGTTTTGGAATTTCAGAAGAGGATATTAAGAACAATCCTAATGTAGAAGTAACGCATGTGAATTTGAATGATGATACGGTTGAGGGAATAAAATTGACTAACAAGAATTGTTTTTCAGTTCAGTATCACCCAGAATCATCACCAGGACCACATGATTCAAGATACTTATTTGATGAATTTGTAAATAATATTAAAAGCTATAAAAACTAAATAATGGGAAGAATAGTAAATATACATGCACGCCAAATTTTAGATTCAAGAGGAAACCCTACAGTAGAAGCAGAAGTGTTAACGGAGAATGGAGTGATGGGAAGAGCAGCTGTTCCTTCAGGAGCTTCAACAGGAAAGCATGAGGCGGTAGAATTAAGAGATGGAGATAAAGGAACTTATTTAGGAAAAGGAGTTTTAAAAGCTGTACAGAACATTAAAACCGCTATCAATGAGGAATTGAAAGGTGTTTATGTATCTGAACAAGCTTTGATTGATCAGAAAATGATTGACCTTGATGGTAAGCCAAATAAAGCAAACTTAGGTGCAAACTCTATGTTAGCTGTTTCTTTAGCTTGTGCTAAAGCTGCTGCAGAAGAAAACGGACAAACATTATATAACTATATTGGAGGGGTAAATGCTAGAGAGTTACCTATTCCAATGATGAATATTTTAAATGGAGGATCGCATGCTGACAATAGTATAGACTTTCAGGAGTTTATGGTGATGCCAGTTGGTGCTACTTCATTTGCAGAAGCTTTACAAATGGGAACAGAAGTATTCCATCATTTAAAAGCAGAATTACAAGCACAAGGTCATTCTACAAATGTTGGTGATGAAGGAGGTTTTGCACCAAATTTAGGATCTAATGAAGAGGCTATTCAGGTGGTGTTAAAAGCAATTGAATCAGCAGGATATACGCCTGGAGTTGATATGTATATTGCTATGGATGCTGCAGCATCTGAGTTTTATAATGCGGAAGAAAATGTATATCATTTTCACCAATCAACAGGAGAGAAATTAACGCCAGCTGAAATGGTTGATTTTTGGGCAGATTGGACAGAGAAATACCCTATTTTATCTATTGAGGATGGTTTAGATGAAGATGACTGGGAAGGTTGGAAAAGCCTAACAGAGAAGATTGGAGAAAAGGTTCAGTTGGTTGGGGACGATTTGTTTGTTACCAATGTGGAGCGTTTAGGTAGAGGGATAGACAATGATATTGCCAACTCTATTTTGATTAAAGTAAACCAAATTGGAACTTTAACGGAAACGATTAATGCTGTACAAATGGCACAGCAAAATTCTTATACTTCTGTAATGAGTCATAGGTCAGGTGAAACAGAAGATACAACTATTGCTGATTTATCAGTAGCTCTTAATTGTGGTCAAATTAAAACAGGCTCAGCTTCTCGTTCGGACAGAATGGCTAAGTACAATCAGTTATTAAGGATTGAGGAAATGTTGGGCGACCAAGCAATTTACACAGGAAAAGATTTTAAGTTTATTCAGAAGTAAATAATTATATTAGTAGGATTAAATAAAAGAGAGAAAATGGGAAAGAAAGCAGAATTACATTATGATGGGAAAGTATTTGACATTCCAGTTGTTATTGGAAGTGAGAATGAGAATGCATTAGATATTAGTAGGTTAAGAGGAGAGTCGGGTCTAATTACTTTAGATAGAGGATTTAAAAATACGGGTTCTACTCAGAGTGCTATTACTTTCCTAAATGGTGAAGAGGGAATTTTAAGATATAGAGGATATTCTATTGAGGAATTAGCAGAAAAATCTTCTTTCTTAGAGGTTTCTTTTTTATTAATTTATGGTGAATTACCAACTCAACAAGAATTAGATAAGTTTACTAAAGATATCTCAGAGCATTCTTTAGTACATGAAGATGTAAAATCAATATTAGATGGTTATCCTTCTAAAGCTCACCCAATGGGAGTGCTTTCTTCATTGGTTTCTGCTTTAACAGCTTTTTATCCAAAATCATTAGATCCTAACCGATCAAAAGAACAGATTAATGGTACGATTATTCGTTTTATTGCTAAACTTCCAACCTTAGCGGCTTGGAGTTTCAAAAATAGAATGCGTCAACCAATTATGTATCCAAAAAATAAGTTAAATTATACTTCTAACTTTTTACACATGATGTTTGGTTTGCCAACTCAGGATACTGAAATAAATCCTGTTGTTGCAAAAGCACTAGATAAACTATTAATCTTACATGCTGATCATGAGCAAAATTGTTCTGCTTCAACCGTAAGAATTGTAGGTTCTTCTCACGCAAGTTTATATGCATCTGTATCTGCTGGTATTGCTGCACTTTGGGGTCCATTGCATGGTGGTGCTAACCAAGCAGTAATTGAGATGTTGGAAGAAATAAAAGCAGATGGAGGTGATGTAGATAAATATGTTGCTAAAGCGAAAGATAAGTCTGATTCTTTCCGTTTGATGGGCTTTGGTCATAGAGTTTATAAAAACTTTGATCCTAGAGCTACTATTATTAAAAAGGCTGCTGATGATGTATTAAGAGAATTAGGAATTGAAGATCCGGTTTTGGATATTGCAATGAAATTAGAAAAAGTAGCATTGGAAGATGAGTACTTTAAAGCAAGAGGATTATATCCTAATGTAGATTTCTATTCAGGGATTATTTATAGAGCTTTAGGAATCCCAACAGATATGTTTACGGTTATGTTTGCTATTGGAAGATTGCCAGGTTGGATTGCACAGTGGAAAGAAATGAGAGAGAATAATGAGCCAATTGGTAGACCAAGACAAGTATATACTGGTGCTACTGAAAGAGCTTATGTTGGTATGGAAAATAGATAAATTATTATTTATATGTTAGAATAAAAAACTCAGCTATTAGCTGAGTTTTTTTATTTTTGGGCTATGGCTTACAAATCCTTACAGCAATGCATTACCGACCTTGAAAAACAAGGGGAACTTCTTAGAATTCCTAAGCAGGTTAATCCTGATTTAGAAATGGCAGGAATGCAATTGGATGAATTTGCAAAAGGAGGGAAGGCCATTATTTTTGAAAATATAAAGGGTAGTAAATTCAGAGCAGCTTCTAATTTATTTGGGACGCTAGAAAGGAGTAAATTCATGTTTCGTAATAGCTTGAAAAAGGTAAAGCAGCTTATCGACTTAAAAACAAATCCAGCTTTAGCTTTAAAGAATCCTTTTGAAGCTATTTTTACAGCACTACACGCTATTTATGCAATTCCTATTAAAGTCAGGTTTCCCAGAAAATTTAAAGAGATTAAAATTGAAGATATCCCGCAAGTAAAATGTTGGAAAGAGGATGGAGGAGCTTTTATCACTTTACCTCAAGTGTATTCAGAAGATGTAGAAAATCCAGGAATAATGAATTCCAACTTAGGAATGTACAGAGTTCAGCTTTCTGGGAATGATTATGTGCCCAACAAAGAAGTAGGAATGCATTATCAAATTCACAGAGGGATTGGAGTGCATCAGCATAAAGCAAATAAAAAAGGAGAACCTTTAAAGGTTTCTATTTTTGTAGGAGGACCACCAGCTCATACCTTTGCTGCTGTTATGCCTTTGCCAGAGGGAATGTCGGAAATGGCTTTTGCAGGAATTTTAGGAGGAAGAAACTTTAGATATGCTAAAAAAGAGGGCTATACCATTTCGGCTGATGCTGATTTTGTAATTTGTGGAGAGCTGCACCAAAATGATATAAAACCAGAAGGTCCATTTGGAGATCATTTGGGTTATTATAGTTTAAAACATGATTTCCCAGTTTTAAAAATTCATAAAGTATATGCTAAAGAAAACGCTATTTGGCCTTTCACGGTTGTGGGTCGTCCTCCTCAAGAGGATTCTCAGTTTGGTGCATTAATACATGAAATTAGTGGAAAAGCAATTGAGCAAGAAATTCCAGGGTTGAAAGCTGTAAATGCAGTAGATGAAGCAGGAGTTCATCCACTTTTATTGGCTATTGGGAGTGAAAGATATACTCCTTATAATCCAACTAAAAAACCTCAAGAGTTATTGACTATTGCCAATCATATTTTAGGAACAGGACAGATGTCCTTGGCAAAATATGTATTTATTTGTGATGATGATGCAGCTCCAGATGTAAATGATGAAAAAGCATACTTTACATATTTTTTGGAAAGAGTGAATTGGCAAAGAGATTTGCATTTCCAAACCAAAACTACTATTGACACCTTAGATTATAGTGGAGATGGGCTTAATGAGGGCTCAAAAGTAGTGATTGCTGCTGCTGGAGAAATTAAAAGAAACTTAACAGAAACGCTAGCCAATTTATCATTACCTTCAGGCTTTTCTAATCCTCAATTAGTAAGTAAGGGTAACTTAGTAGTTGAAGGTACAGGAGCAATAGAAGATTTAATTACAGCTTTAGAAAAACAAGATTTGGAAGGTATAGGAATGATTACGCTTGTAGATGATTCTAAATTTGTAAGTGAAAGTTTCTCTAATTGGTTATGGGTTACTTTCACGCGTTCCAACCCTGCAAATGATATTTATGGTTTAGCTGCAACAGTTATAAATAAACATTTTTCTTGTTCAATTCCTATTATTGACGCTAGAATAAAGCCACATCATGCTCCTATTTTGGAGCGTTAGTGTTTTTGTGTTGAGGATTCTTAAACTTCCTTTTATTGTTCCATTGCTTTTTCTTCTTATTTTTAGGGGCTATTCTATATTCAGGAGCGGCTTCAAACCCTTTTGGTAAATCTAATTTAGGCACTTCTTTTTCAATCAGTTTTTCAATATCCAAAAAGTTACGGACTTGCTTTTGGTTTATAAAAGTAATTGCCTCTCCCGTTCTGTCAGCCCTTGCTGTTCGCCCAATTCTGTGGACATAATCTTCAGCATCATGCGGTACTTCATAGTTTATTACTAATTCAATTCCTTTAATATCTATTCCTCTGGATAAAATATCGGTGGCCACTAATATTCGAATTTTCTTATTCTTAAAATCACG
>JABJNS010000034.1 GCA_018664745.1 Flavobacteriales bacterium
AACCGTTAGCAAGCCAATTACTAAAGAATTTATTGAAGCAATGGGAAGTGGTGTGCCTATCTTGGATACCGTTACTCGCAAGTGTTTTGTAAAACAAACCGATAAAAAGAAGTTCAAGATTATCCTTACTCAAGGATTGAACCGACAAATTAGAAGAATGTGTGAGTACTTAGAGTATGATGTTAGAAAACTGAAAAGGGTAAGGATTATGAATATTAAACTGGATATTCCTATTGGTGAATACCGTGATTTTACGCCTACAGAATTGAATCAAATCAATCAGTCGGTAGAACACTCCATTAAAACTTTTGAGGAAGGGAAATAGTTAAATTCTTTTCTCTAAGATATACATTTTATAGTTTAATTCATCTAGTAATAACCTTTTAAAGACAGGATGTATCAATGAAGATTTATTTGGGTATTTCTCTCCATTAATTATTATAGTTGGGATTAAAAGATAATTATTTTTCTCATAAAAATAATCCCAAACCTCTCTAATTTCTTTAAATCCAATTTTTTCACATCTTGGATTTGTCCTTTGATGGAATTTCTTTTCATATTTTTTCTCAAAGTATAATGAATCAGCCCATATGTCAATTACATAATTATCACTACCAAAGTCTGATAACCTTGCAGCATAATAATAGTATTTAAATATTAATCCGAATTTCTTTTTATATTCTTTTATGCCGTATGGAGTTAATTCATCAACTATTTTGTAGTTATAGATAGAGTTATTGTAATTTCTATTAAACGTTTCAAAATCAAATAGAAAATGTAAATCATAATTATTTACATACTTTAGGTTTATTATTTTGTTTAGAAATAATGTCTAGATCTTTTTCACTCAATTCATAACTGAAATTATTTAACTCATCATTATCAACTTCCGAGATAGTTCCATCATAAGAAACAAAATCATATCTTTTAGGACTCCTTAAAGAACCATCATTATGTTTAAAGTCAATTACTTTAGGTAATTTAGTTTTACCTTTTTCATATAAATAGTATGTATCCTCTAATAACTGTATATTTGTATATTGATTTTCTTTCTTAGATAATTCAAATAATTGACTATTATTAAGTAAATACTTTGAATAAATATTAAAAGAAACTTCAATATCAAATATACATAAAGTTGATTTAATAGTTATCAATTTATCTTTTACAGAGATTACTTTTTCTAGATGAAAATATTTTATTCCAGAACTAATATATTTCTTTTTTTCATCATCCCATCTACAACGCATAGTGGTTTCTTTATCAGTTATAATAATTCCTTTAATTGGGTTTTCTAAAAAGTAATTTATTATTTCTTTAGCTGTTTTCATCTAGAATTTTAGTAATACTTATTAAATTATTAAAAGTAATAGGTTTATGAAATTCTATTGGGGGGTATTTATCGCTATTTTTAAATTGACTGTTTTCGTTCAACCAAGTTATAATCTTTTTCTTTTTTGTAAATTATCAATCGTTTCTTTTTCGTATTCATTAATGAATATAAAAAAATATCTATCAATGCAATTGTTACAATAATATTCAAACAAGTCGTTTCCTGTATTACAATTTACAATGTCAGTACTGTTACAAAACACACATCTATTAATAGTTTTCATTCCCATATAAGCCAAGATAATAAAATTAAGTTAGCTTGTAATTACAAAAGAGTAATCTACTTTCTCTTAAAAACGGGAACAGCCGAACAAGCTTTCCCAAACATTAGACTACTTACTGTGTGTTGCAATTTTTTGGTAATTGCCATATAAAGTGATGCGCTCAAAGGAATTTGCCCACAACCTTTTATAATCACTTTTTTGTTTTCAAAATCTAACTAATCCCTTCTAAAACCACATCCCATAATTCCTTACGGGCTATTAAACAGTTCTTAGCAGTTTGTTCTACCTCTTGCCATTTTTGTTTGTCATCACCACATAAATCAGTAATAAGTTGTAAGGCTAATGGGCCGTGTTCTCCACCATCTAATTCTATGTGTCTTTCTAGGTAATACACAAACTTATCCAACTTGTTTTCTTTGCTTAAATCGTTTACAATAGCGGTAAACATATCTGGGATTAAATCCTCACGCCCAAAAGTAAAAGCAGATGCAATTTTATGGGCTTCCCCCGTTTTTAATACATCAAAAGTAGTGGCTAAAAAGGAATCAATAGCCGTATTTACTTTCGGTAAGTCTATACCTTTAACACTATTCACAAACTTTTCAATCTCAGTAGTATTGGCACCACATTCTTTCATGGCATCTAAGTACATTTCATAGTGTGAGGCAGGGTTTCCATCAGCATCAACATCACTTTCTTCTTCCAGTACAATAGAGTTTATCAATCTTCTAATTTTATTATCTCCAACTGGTTTCCATGGCAATGTTGTGGAGGTCAATTCAATTTGTAATCCTTTTAGTAAGGACATAAAATCCCAAACGGCATATACATGAATTTCCATGAGTTTTTGCACATCCTCAATGCTGTTCAGTTGGTTATATAATGGGTGATTAACTACTGCTCTTTTATGCTCAGCAATCTGAGTATTTATGTGTTGAATATTTTGATTCATTATTTATTTTTAAGAACGGGAACAGCCGAACAAGCTTCCCCGAACATTAGACTACTTACGGTATTTTGTAATTTTTTTGTAATTGCCATATAGAGTGAAGCACTCAAAGGAATTTGTCCACAGCCTTTTACAATTACTTTTTTGTTTTGAAATTCTGTATTATCAATAGCATCAATATTTGCAGTGAAAATTTGCTGAAAGACATCCTCCTTTTTCCCAAAATGAATTTCATTAGCAATGCCCTTAAGGTAAGAAGTAACTAGCATAAAAGCCCACATAGGCACAATGGCATCTGCACTACAATGTATGGCTACCGTTTTGCCTTGGTAGATAGAGAAATCAAACTCCTTTAAGCTGGTTCTGAATTCTTTTTCTTTTAGGATAATCCCTTGAAAAAGGAAATCTTTTACTTCTAAAACTGCAATATTTTGCTTGGGAGCATAGTCTGATAAATCAATATTTATCAATCCGCTATTTGCTACTCTATTTACAATCTCACCACTCATTTTATAGCATTCCTAGTTCTAGTTTTGCTTCTTCACTCATCATTTCTTTTGTCCAAGTGGGCTCAAAAGTAATTTCAACTTTTACTTTGTTTACTGCAGGTATTACCTTTACTTTTTCCTCAATTTCAACAGGTAAAGTTTCAGCAACTGGGCAGTTAGGTGATGTTAAAGTCATGGTGATATTTACATCACATTCTTCACTTACTTGTACATCATAAATAAGTCCAAGTGCATAAATGTTTACAGGTATCTCAGGATCATAAATCTCACAGATTACCTCAACAACTTCTTCTCCTATTTTTTGTAATTCTTGTTCTGTTTTCATATTAATTAGATTTGAGATGTTAGTATTGAGATTTTAGACTTGATAAAAAATCTTTTGTCTCTTATCTAACATCTATATACTCATGTCTATTTATTATTTTGTGTCTATTATCTTTGTACTAAAAGCCTAGCGGTCTAACATCTATTTACTAAAGGCTAAAGCGTATATTTTCATTTGTTTTATCATGGAAACTAATCCATTTGCTCGGGTAGGAGAGAGTTGGTCTTTCAATCCTATTTCGTTTATAAAGTCAAGTTTTGCATCTGCAATGTTTTGCGGAGATTGTCCTGAAAGTACAGTTATTAAAATAGCAATAATTCCCTTAGTCATAATTGCATCACTATCAGCTGTAAAAATAATTTTTCCGTCAGTATGTTCTGCATGTAACCAAACTCTACTTTGGCATCCTTTTATAAGGTTGTCTTCTATTTTGTACTGTTCTTTAATGGGTGCTAAGTCTTTTCCTAAATCAATTAGGTATTCGTACTTCTGCATCCAGTCGTCAAACATAGCAAAATCCTCTGTAATTTCTTTTTGTATTTCTTGTATAGCCCCCATTTATGATAACATTTGTTTTGCTTTTTTAATAGCGTTAATTGCAATATCTATCTCAGCTTTTGTATTGTAAGCTGCAAAAGACATCCGAGCAGTTCCAGGAATATTAAAGCGTTTCATTATAGGTTGTGTACAATGGTGTCCTGTACGGATCGCAACTCCCATTTTATCAACTATCATACCAATATCATAAGGGTGTAAGTTATCAATATTAAAGGATATAATTCCTGATTTATGTGCTGCTGTTCCGTAAATTTTAAGTCCCTCAATTTTTAACACTTCAGTAGTAGCGTATTGTAATAGTTCATCCTCATATTTTGCAATGTTTTTTACTCCTAATGCTGTAATAAAATCAATTGCAGCTTTAAAAGCAATTACTCCAGCAATATTTGGAGTTCCTGCTTCAAATTTATGGGGCAAGCAAGCGTAAGTAGTTTTTTCAAAACTTACTTCTTTTATCATTTCTCCACCCCCTTGATAAGGAGGTAAAGCATTTAGTGCGGCTTCTTTTCCGTACAAAACTCCAACTCCTGTTGGTCCGTACATTTTGTGTGCAGAAAAGCAATAGAAGTCAGCATTTAATTCCTGCATATTTAAAGCAACATGAGAGGCAGCTTGTGCGCCATCAATCATTACTTTTGCACCAAAGTTATGAGCTTTTTCAATGATAGTTTCAATATTATTTATTGTCCCTAATGCATTGGAAATATGAGAAACAGCAACTAATTTTGTATTTTCAGAAAGTAGATTATTAAAAGTATCCATATCCAAACTCCCATTATCTAATAGTGGAATAACTTTTAAAGTTGCTCCACTTTGCTCGCAACACATTTGCCAAGGCACAATATTGGAGTGGTGTTCCAGTTCTGAAATGATGATTTCATCACCTTTTTTTAATAGGGTTCTGAATCCGTTTGCAACTAAGTTAATGGAGTCGGTTGTTCCTTTGGTAAAGATAATTTCATAATTGTGTTTGGCACCAATAAAGGCTTGAACAGTATTTCTTGTAGCTTCAAATTTATCTGTTGCCAGTCCGCTTAAAAAATGAACACCCCTATGTACATTGGAGTTTTCGTTAGCATAGTAATTTGCTTCTGCATCAATTACTGATTGTGGTTTTTGGGTAGTAGCGCCATTATCAAAATATACCAAACCATACCCATTTACCTTTCGGTTTAGGATAGGAAATTGCGCTCTTATTTTGTTAATGTTTAGCATTTATAAACTGAAATCTAAATCAACATTTAATTTTTGAGCCAACAATTTCTGTGCTAATAATTTCACCTCTTCTACTGATATATTTTCAATTGCTTCAGAAGCGAATGCGTAGGTTAATACTGCTTTTGCTTCTTCAATACCAATTCCTCTACTTCTCATGTAGAAAAGTGCATCTTCATCCAACTGCCCAATAGTACAACCATGACTACATTTTACATCATCAGCATAAATTTCCAATTGTGGTTTGCTATCAATACTTGAATGGTCACTTAATAATAAGTTGTTATTGGACTGGAATGCATCAATTTTCTGTGCATCCTGTCTAACCATTATCTTACCGTTAAACACTCCCTTAGAGTGTCCTAAATAAACTCCTTTGTACATTTCATTACTCCTGCAATGTGCACTTTTATGGTCTACAAAAGTATGGTTATCAGCAAGCTGATTGTTGTCCAGTATTGAAACGCCATTCATATTGCTTTCGCAATTAGAACCGTTTTGTTCAAAGTTTAAATTATTTCTAGTGAATGAACCGCCAAAAATAAGAGTATTAATATCACAAGTAGAATCCTTTTCTTGATATACATTTACAGTATCAATTAACCTAGATTCTGGTGTGTTATCCTGTATTTTATTGTATTCTACTTTAGTATTTTTAGCGCAATGTATCTGAGTAAAATGATTTACTAATGAGGTTGAGTTGTTCAAGTTTTGAATTCTTTCAACAAACTTAACTTCAGTATTATCTCCTACAGAAATTTGATTTCTGTATTGAGAGAAATTATTTTCTGTAGCTGAGAAAAACAAGATCTCAATAGGACTTTCCAGTATAATATTCTTATCTACTGTAATTGTAAATCCATTTTGAGCAAGGGCTTTATTCAGTTGTAACATACTATCAGTTGTATTGCTTTCAAACTCAGCAAAGCCACTAATACTAATTCCTTTAATGCTTGGAGTATTTATCAGTTTCCCATCAGAGAAAATGATTCTATTCTCAAATCCTAAAGAATATTTTTCTATTGTTGAAGCGTCAATAACTGCTCCAGTATTTTCAATAGTATATTCGTTAGTAACTATCTTTTTTAGGGAAGTATACTTCCACTCTTCATCTTTGGTTGTTGGGAATCCCTTAGTAAGAAAAGAAGTAAGGACTTCTTGCTTTTCAGCAGATACCTGAATCCCTTCAGAATACGATTTTAAATTTTCAATTAAGCCCACTGTTTATCCGCTTCTTTAGTTACCCAATCATATCCTTTTTCTTCTAGCTCATGTGCTAGTTCTGCTCCACCAGACTTGATGATTCTACCATTGTAAAGTACATGTACAAAATCAGGAACAATATAGTCCAATAATCTTTGGTAATGCGTAATAACAATAGTAGCATTGTCTGCACTTTTTAGTTTGTTTACTCCATTAGCAACAATTCTAAGTGCATCAATATCTAAACCTGAATCAGTTTCGTCCAAAATAGCTAATTTGGGTTCTAACATTGCCATTTGGAAAATCTCATTTCTTTTCTTTTCTCCACCAGAAAATCCTTCATTCATGTTACGCGATAAGTATCCTTGCTTAATGCTTAACAATTCCATTTTTTCACGCATCATTTTTAACAAATCTTTAGTTGGCATTGGCTCTAAACCTTGTGCTTTTCTTTTTTCTGAAATAGAAGTTTTGATAAAGTTTGAAACTGAAATTCCTGGAATTTCAACAGGATATTGAAAAGAAAGAAATACACCATTATGTGCTCTTTCCTCCGGATCTAATTCCAATAAATCTTCTCCGTTAAAAGTGATGTTACCCCCCTCAACTTCATAATCTTCATTACCAGCAATTACTGCTGATAGTGTACTTTTACCAGAACCGTTAGGTCCCATGATAGCATGGATTTCTCCTGCTTTCACTTCTAAGTTTATTCCTTTTAGGATTTGATTGTCTTCAATTCCTGCTTTTAAGTCTTTTATTTGTAACATTTTCTTGTTTTTAACCTACTGAACCTTCAAGGCTGATTTCTAATAATTTTTGTGCTTCTACTGCAAACTCCATTGGTAATTGGTTTAATACATCTTTACAATACCCATTTACGATTAAGGCAATTGCTGCTTCTGTTCCAATACCTCTTTGGTTGCAATAAAATATTTGATCTTCTCCAATTTTTGAGGTAGTTGCTTCATGCTCTACTTTGGAAGAATTGTTTTTTACTTCAATGTATGGGAAAGTGTGAGAGCCACATTTATCTCCCATTAGTAAGGAATCACATTGAGAGAAATTTCTTGAGTTAGTTGCTCCTTTAGATATCTTAACTAATCCTCTGTAATTCCCATCACTTCTTCCTGCTGATATTCCTTTTGCAATAATGGTACTCTTAGTATTTTTACCTAAGTGAATCATTTTTGTACCTGTATCAGCTTGTTGTTTGTTATTGGTAACTGCTACAGAGAAAAATTCTCCAATTGAATTATCTCCTTTTAAAATACAAGAAGGATATTTCCAAGTTACTGCCGAACCTGTTTCTACTTGTGTCCAAGATATTTTTGCGTTTTTATGGCAAATTCCTCTTTTGGTTACAAAGTTGAAAACCCCACCAACACCTTCAGCATTTCCTGGGTACCAGTTTTGTACAGTAGAGTATTTTATATCTGCATCATCCATAGCGATAAGTTCTACTACAGCTGCATGTAATTGATTTTCATCTCGCATTGGAGCAGTACACCCTTCCAAGTAACTTACCTGAGAGCCTTCATCAGCAATTAATAATGTTCTTTCAAACTGTCCTGTTCCTGCTTCATTAATTCTAAAATAAGTTGATAGCTCCATAGGGCATTTTACTCCTTTTGGAATATAACAAAATGAACCATCAGAAAATACAGCTGCATTTAATGCAGAAAAGAAATTGTCTCTTGCAGGAACAACTGTCCCTAGATATTTTTTTACTAGCTCAGGATGATCTTGAATTGCATCAGAAATAGAGCAGAAAATAATTCCTTTCTCCGCTAAAGTATCTTTAAAAGAAGTAGCTACAGAAACAGAATCCATTACAATATCTACAGCAACATTTGCTAATTTTTTTTGTTCATCTATTGAAATTCCTAACTTGTCAAAGGTCTTTTTCATCTCAGGATCTAAATCATCTAAACTGTCCAAAACAGGTTTTTGTTTAGGTGCTGAATAATAAATTACATCCTGATAGTTTGGTTTTTCATAGGATACATTTGCCCAATCTGGCTCTTCCATTTCCAGCCAAGCAGCATATGCTTTTAATCGGTAATCTAACATCCATTTTGGCTCGTTTTTCTTTGCAGAAATAATACGCACCACATCTTCAGAAAGCCCCTTAGGGATAGTATCTGATTCAATGTCTGTTGTAAATCCGTATTTGTATTCGGTTGTAGTTACCTTTTCTAATAACTCGTCTTCCGACTGTCTTTTTTGCTCACTCATTTTTTGTAAATTATTATAGAGAAAAACTTTCCCCACAACCACAAGTCCTGCTTGCGTTTGGGTTGTTGAATACAAATCCTTTTCCATTTAATCCGTCAGAAAACTCTAATGTAGTACCAACTAAGTATAAAAAACTTTTTTTACTCACTAAAAGTTTAATGTTATTGTCTTCAATTAACTCATCTTCTTCATTTTTTTCTGAATCAAAGTCCAATTTATAGCTTAAACCAGAACAACCTCCACTTTCTACACCAACTCTAACAAAGGACTTCCCTTTCTCATCCTTATCTAGTAAGTGCAGTAATCTATCTCTTGCTGAATCGCTAATATTTATCATTTGTTTAGAATCGTTCTAATTAAGCCGGCAAATATACGAATTTTAAAGCAGATAATTGTGTATCTTTGCCGCCATGAGTTTACTTGAAGATAAAGGCGTGAATACAACCTCAATTGAGAGTTTGGGGGAGTTTGGTTTGATAGATCATTTAACAAATGGAATTACAACTAAAAATAGTTCAACTGTTAAAGGTATT
>JABJNS010000035.1 GCA_018664745.1 Flavobacteriales bacterium
CCCTTTAATAAAATCTGATTTTACGCCTAATGCTTTAAAATTTTCCATGCAGCAAAAGTAGGGATATTGAAATTGTGATTCCTATAATACATCAACTTTAATTCTATTCCATACTTTAGATAATAAATAGGCAGCAATTAAAGCAACAATAGTTAAGGCCCCTCCTAATTGAATGTTTCCATAAATAAAATATCCTGTTGCAAAAAGTAAGCAGTAAATCATAGTCAAAGCCAAAAGCATAGCCAAAATCCCTGAAGGCACTGACCAACCTTCACTTTCAATTTGTTCATTTCCTACTATTGCTTTCCAACCTGGCCCACCAGGAACAGTTTTTTTATAGAAACTAAGCAATACTTCTTTGTCTTCAGCAGGAGTAGTAAAAGTTACTACAAGCCAAACGACAGTAGTAATAAATACTACCATTGGGAATTTCATATATTCTGGCATTAAGGCAGTTTCGCCAAATAATACAGATGCTACTACTTCCATATTGAACAGAACTGAAACAATTCCTGAAACAAAAATGGCTGAGATTTCACTCCAAGCATTTATCCTCCACCAAAACCACCTAAGAATAAAAATAAGTCCTGTTCCTGCACCAAACATCAGAATAAAATCAAACAATTGTAAAGCATTAGTCAATAGCAAAGCCAAAACTGCAGAGGCTAAAAACAAAATAACGGTAGCCAAACGCCCTACGATTACCTTTTGTTTTTCAGTAGCAGTAGGATTAATTTGTTGTGTATAAAAATCATTCACCACATAAGAAGCACCCCAATTCAAATGTGTAGAAATTGTTGACATATAAGCAGCAATTAAAGATGCTAAAACCAAGCCCAACAATCCTGTTGGTAATTTAGTCAGCATAGCTGAATATGCCAAATCATGCCCTAACTTATCCTCACTAACTGCAGGGAAAGCCTCTTGAATACTTGTAATATCAGGGAAAACAACCAATGATGCCAAGGCCACCAAAATCCAAGGCCAAGGGCGTAAAGCATAATGCATAATATTAAAAAAGAAAGTAGCTCCAATTGCATGGTTTTCATCTTTTGCAGCTAACATTCTTTGAGCAATATACCCACCACCACCTGGTTCAGAACCAGGATACCAAGCAGACCACCACTGCACAGCAAGCGGAATAATTAGCAGCATAATTAACTGTTCGGTATTACTAAAATCAGGCAACATGGAAATTTTATCCACAACATTAGGATGTGTAATCAAAGCCTGGATCCCTCCTATTTCTGGCATATTTACCAAATAATAAGCAGCCCCAATTGAACCAACCATGGCTACAAAAAAGAGAAGGAAGTCAGTATAAACTACTCCCTTAAAGCCACCCATAGTACTGAATATAACGGTAATTGTTCCTGCCATTGCAATTGTTTCAAAAGCAGTAAGTCCCAACATTACCTGCCCTATTTTTATAGCTGCCAAGGAAATTCCTCCCATAGCTAATACATTAAAAATTACTCCTAAATAAAGTGCCCTAAATCCTCTTAGGAATTTTGCAGGTTTTCCTGAATACCTAAGTTCATAAAACTCTATATCAGTATTCACATTGGATTTTCTCCAGAGTTTTGCATAAACAAAAACAGTTAATAGTCCTGTAAGCAAAAATACCCACCACACCCAGTTTCCTGCCACCCCATTATTCCGAACAATATCTGTTACCAGGTTAGGCGTATCGGTTGAAAAAGTGGTTGCTACCATAGATAGCCCTAAAAGCCACCAAGGCATATTTCTTCCAGAAAGGAAAAATTCAGAAGCATTTTCTCCTGATTTTTTTGAAACAATAAATCCTACCAGTAAAGTTAAGAGTAAAAAAGAAATAATGATAATCCAGTCGATATTTGCGATATCCATAAGCGATAATAATTTGAACAAATCTAAGGAAATCTTTCAGGTAATAAGCATTACATTTGCCGAATGAAAGATGATAATTTTTACATGCTAGCCAAAACTATGTTTGGCTTAGAAGAAATACTAGCTGAAGAGCTAAGAAAACTAGGTGCACAAAATGTAAAACCTATGAATAGGGCCGTAAGTTTTAAAGGAGATAAA
>JABJNS010000036.1 GCA_018664745.1 Flavobacteriales bacterium
ATATATGATTTTATCATTTGAAATTCGTTTTACTCTATTAAGTGCTGTTTTGCAGTCAGGACAACAGTTATTACAGTTTTTGCATGATTTTTTACTTCCGATTCCCAAATATCGGATGATAAATAATATCAATACATACAATAGTATTATGATAAATACTGCTATAAATTGGTCCATAAAATGTGATTAATCGGTTTTTCTTTACTTTTCATTGCCGAAAATAAGGAAAAAAATGTGATTTGTAAGATTAATGACAATAAATTGAAATAAGAGTCGTTATAATCTGTTTTTTACTCAAAAGTAAAGGAAATCATCCAGCCATTAGTGCTTAGGCGATTGATGGATTTAGTGTAAACAGTTTCGTCCTCTGAAAGTAGGTTTATAATTCCGTAAGAGAGTTTTATTTGAGGTGAAAATTTGAAGTATTCAAGGTAGAAATCAACTCCAAAACCAACTTCACCCATAAGATCATTCTTTTTCAATTTTACAATCTCTTCTCCTTCATCATTTATCTTGTCTTGTGAGGCTATATCTAGACTGTATTTTATTCCTCCAAGCACATAGGTTCTGAAGTTATTATAACGAGCTGATTTGTACTTAATATAGATAGGAAAGTCAATTAGAGTAGATTCTATTCGCTTTATTCTTTCATCACTTGCTCCAGTACTATCAATAAAGCCATAGTGTAAGTGTCGTTCACCAAATACTAGGGTAGGAATAAAGCGTAAGTCAGTAAATTTTCCAATTCTAAGGTTGGATACTATCCCAAGGTTAAAGCCTTTTTGACTATTAGAAAGTAAGGTTAATAGCGTATCATTTGTTAGGGTACTACTGTTCTTTTGAATGTTAAAATTTAATTCATTTACCCCTAGTGTAAACCCAAAATGTAGTTTCTTAAAATCATAGCGAATTAAGTTTTGTGGTTTTTTATTTCTTTGTCCATAAGAAGTACTTGCTCCTATGAGTAAAAGGAAAATAATAAAATATTTAAATTGTTTTTGCATTCAGCCCCTTAACGATAAGGAAATTATTTTATTGCAATATATAATGATACAATGCCTAAAGTTAGTGGAATATGTTTGCATTGTTTGAATCCAGCTTTTTCTAGTTCAGATAAAAATTCATTACCTGAAGGAAAGGCAGAAACAGAGTCGGGTAAATAGGTATAAGCGTTTTTGTCCTTGGAAATAATACCACCAATAAAAGGTAGAATATGGTGGAAATACAAATTGTAAAGTTGTTTTAGAGGAAAGCTTGTTGGTTCAGATGGTTCAAGAATAGCTACTATACCACCTTCTTTTAATGTTCTGTGCATTTCTGATAGTCCTTTGTTTAGGTTTTCAAAATTACGAACGCCAAAACCTGCAGTGATAGCCTCATAACTATTGTCCTCAAATGGCAGATTTTCTGAATCAGCTAATTGTAGTTTGATTCTATTTTCTAACCCTTTTTTATTAATTTTTTCAATACCAACATCTAACATTCCCTGAGAGATATCAATCCCTGTAATGTTAGCATTTGTGTGCTTACTTGCACTAATTGCAAAATCCCCAGTTCCTGTAGCAATATCAAGTATTGTAGTAGGGTTATTAGTAAGCTTTTTAATTGCTATCTTTCTCCATAAATTATCCATTCCTAAGGATAAGGTGTGATTTAAAAAATCATAACTACCAGCAATGTTATCAAACATTTTAGTTACTTGTTTTTTCTTTCCTTCTTCAGAGTTGTAAGGAGTAACTTTTGTCATTAATTGATTTGTTTTATTGCCTGAGTAAGTAATTTTTCTTTATTGATAGGTACAACTCCAACTTCCTCACAAACAATACCACCAGCTAAAGTTGAAAGTACTGATAAGTCAGTATAATCCACTGCTGAAGCTAAGCATAAAGAAGCAACAGAAATAACAGTATCTCCAGCTCCAGAAACATCAATGATATCACACTTAAAGGCAGGTGTGTGCTTAAATTCTTTTTCTGAGTTGATACAGATTCCTCTTTCTGATAGGGTAAGTAAAACTCCCTTTGCAGCAAGTTGTGTGCGTAATTCTGCTGATGCTTTTTCTATTTCTGCAACATTATCTGCATCAAAATCAATATTCATTCCTGCTTTTATTTCTGCTAGGTTAGGTTTGAAAATCGTACAATTTTTATAAGAATTAAAATTCTGTTTTTTAGGATCTACTATTGTAGGGATTCCTCTTTTGTTTGCTGCTGCTATTACGCTTTCAATCACTTCAGGAGTAAGTACGCCTTTGTTGTAATCCTGTAAAATGATGACATCAACATCATGCATTAAGCTTTTGGTAAGTGTTAAGAATTCTTCAGCTTGCACAATAGGATAGGTTTCTTCTTCATCAATTCGTAATTGATGTTTGTTTTCAGCAATTACCCTAGTTTTTATAGTTGTTTTTCTTTTGCTTGTTGAAAGAATTCCTTCAGTAGAAAGGTTTGATTCTTCCATTAACTCTTCAAATAATACACCTCTGTTTCCTGTACCAACTACCGAGCAAAGGATAGGAGTTGCTCCTAATGCTTTTAGGTTAAGGGCAACATTGGCAGCACCACCTAAACGGTTTTCATGTTTTTTAACTTCAACAACAGGAACAGGTGCCTCTGGAGACATACGGTTTATTTCTCCCCACATGTATGCATCTATCATTGCATCTCCAACAATAAGGACTTTTTTGTTATTGAACTCTTGAAATAAGTGCTTAAAATCCATTAGCTTAATTTTGCTAATTGTTGTTTAATTCTTGCCATTGCCTCCATCAATTTATCATCTGCAGCAGCATAAGAAATCCTCACACATTCAGGATTACCAAAGGCATCACCCGCTACAAAAGCAACATGAGCATTATTCAATAAATACATGCAAAAGTCATTTGCATTATTGATAGTATTTTCTCCATCAGATTTCCCGAAATAATAACTTACATCAGGAAAAACATAAAAAGCTCCTTGAGGAATATTACACTTAATTCCTTCAATATTATTTAGCTCGGCCAATATCATATCTCTCCTTTTTAGGAAAGTAGCTTTCATCTCGGCAGTTACTTCTTTAGGATCGGCAAGCATAGCAGTTTCTGCAGCTTTTTGTGCAATAGCACAGGTTGCTGAAGTAATTTGTCCTTGAATTTTATTACATGCTTTTGCTATCCAAAGTGGAGCGCCAATAAAACCAACACGCCAACCTGTCATTGCATATCCCTTACTTACACCATTTACAGTTATTGTTCTGTCTTTCATGCTAGGGATTGTTCCCATTGAAAAGTGTCCTGCAGTAAAGTTGATATGTTCATAAATCTCATCAGCAATAAC
>JABJNS010000037.1 GCA_018664745.1 Flavobacteriales bacterium
GACACGACCCAGAAGATTATCAGCACAAAGTTGGTGACCCAAAAACTGATTTATCACTCCACCCCAACTCTCCAGCTTATAGGCTAATCCTAAATAACATCCTCTTCCCTGCTGCTAAAAAGAAGAAATTAAAAACTTAATACAATATGTATACAAAATACTTAATTCTCATAATTTTTCTAGTTAGCTCAAGTATTCTAAAAGCACAAGAAGAACATGATCATAATCATATTCATCATCATAAAAATGAAATAGGAGTTGCTATTTCACCGGTCTACTTTTTTGGTGAAAATGAAACTTCTGCTAGCTTACACCTTCACTATTCTCATCAATTAAATGAAAGTAAATTTGCTGTTGGGTTAGGTTATGAACGAATTTTTGATGAACACAAACATCAAACAATTGGAATAGTAGGTAGTTATAGGATTATTGAACCCCTAAGCATTAATCTTTCTCCAGGAATTACATTTGAAGGAGCAGAAGAATTGCATTTTGCTCTTCATATTGAAACTACTTATGAATTTGAATTGGGTAATTTTCACCTAGGACCAGCTATTGAGTTAGCTTATGACACTGAGGATTACCATATCAGTGCAGGAATCCATATTGGCTATGGGTTTTAAATCAAGACAACCCTATCTCCTTCATACCAAACCTCATAATTGCTTTTGTAAATCTTTTCAATTGCATTACGCTTAATTTTCATGGTTGGGGTAAGTAACTTATTTTCTATTGTCCAATCCTCAGCAACCACAACTATATTGTGTAATTTTTCGTGCTTGTCCAATTTAGGGTTTACCACTTCCATAGTTTTGCTTAAACTAGCAACTAAATCTTCCTTAGTTTTTGCTTTTCCTCTTTCAGAAAGTACAACTAAAACAATAGGCTGAGGAAGTCCATCTCCTACAACACAAATTTGTTCTAAGTTTTTATTTGCAGAAAGTTTCATTTCTATAGGAGAAGGTGCAACATATTTTCCTTTACTCGTTTTAAAAATATCCTTTACTCTACCTGTTATGGTTAAGAACCCATCCTCATCAATTGCCCCTTCATCACCTGTATGCAACCATCCATCAATAATGGTTTTATTGGTTTCTTCTTCATCCTTATAATAGCCATCCATAAGGGCATCATGCTTTATTAAAATCTCCTTTTGTTCGGATAGCTTAACATCACAAAGTGGCAAAGCCTGACCTACTGAACCAATTTTTATTTTTCCTTTAAAGCTCACATGCGAATAACAAGTATTTTCCGTCATAGCATAAGCTTCTTGAATTTTAATGCCTAACTTTTCAAACCACTTAATAGTAGCAGCAGGAGTTGGTGCAGCACCCGTAAAAATATTGCCTGCTTTACTTAAGCCTAAGCCTTTCTGTATTTTCTTTTTTATTAAAGTAGAGACAAACGGAATACTCAACAATACATTCAATTTCTTTTGAGGTAATTTCCCTAATATCCCTTGTTGGAATTTAGTCCATATCCTTGGTACTCCTAAAAATACTGTTGGTGATGCAGTTGCTAAATTAGATGCAAAAGTATCTAAACTTTCAGCAAAAGAAACTTTCCCCCCAGTATACAAACTCCCCATCATCACCAATAAACGCTCTGCAATATGGCAAAGTGGTAAGTAAGAGAAGAAGGAATCATTAACAAAAGGCAAAGCTTTTACTGCATTAGTAGTAGCAAAACTAAAATTATAAAATTTATGCATTACTCCTTTAGGATCTCCTGTTGTCCCTGAAGTATATATAATAGTTGCTAGTTCTTGTGCATCTCTAACAATATTTTCTTGCATTGGGGAAATATCCTTTGTTACCACATCCCACTTAGGATAATCTTCACTATAAAAAGGATAAGTAATACAAGGCATATCTGCTGGAATTCCAGGTTTCATAGCTTCAAAACCATCCAACTTTCCTACAAATAATACTTTAGTTTCTGAATGCACTAAAATCTTATTCAATGTATCAGCACTCAAGTTAGGGTATAAAGGTACTGAAGTATGTCCTGACATCATAATTGCTAAATCACTCATTATCCAATGCGCACAATTCTTAGACAAAATACCCACCTTAGTTTGTTTTGGCAGTTCTAATGATTGCAAATAAGCCGCCATTTTTCTAACTTCCAATCCTACTTCTCTCCAAGTCCAATTGTGCCAAACCCCATTCATTGGTTGACTTAAATAAATTTCGTTTTCTTTTTCTCGCTCCCATTTATAGAGCATTTCTAAAGGTGATAAATAATTCATCTGATTGTATTAATTCGTTTTGATAAAAATACACTTTTTTTCATTATTTAGTATGCACGCATAATAAAAAATAATTTTACTATGCGCGCATAGTATTTTTTATATATTCGTAGCCTAATA
>JABJNS010000038.1 GCA_018664745.1 Flavobacteriales bacterium
AATAGTTGCGGTGAGGAAGGGATTCGAACCCCCGAAACAGTTTCCCGTTTACACGCTTTCCAAGCGTGCGCCTTAAGCCACTCGGCCACCTCACCAATTGGGCAGCAAATCTAAAAAATTAGTTGGTAATCTCGCCCCTTATATTTTTTTGTAATTCTGCCTTTATTGCTTCATCACTCAGCCCTTGTCCTAACAAGAACATTAGTTTTGTAATGGCTGCTTCAGTAGTTAAGTCTTTCCCAGAAATAACGCCTGCTTTTCCAAAAGGTTCGCTTGTTTCGTATTGCCCGTCAACTGCACTTCCGTGCAAACATTGGGTGATGTTTATCATTATTTTTCCTTCCTTATTTGCAGAGCTAAGCAAACTACTTAGTTCGGGTGAAGTTGGTGCATTTCCTGCTCCAAAACTTTCAATAACAATTCCTTTTGCACTATCAATAACTGCTTTAATTGTGGCAATAGTAATCCCTGGGAATAGTTTTAAGATAGCCACATTATCAGATAAGGATTTATGAACTAAAAGATTGTTTTCATCCTTTTTTTGGAGTGTTCTTTTGTATTTTATTTTAACTCCTGCTTCTGCTAATATTGGATAGTTGGGCGATTCAAACGCTTCAAAATGTTCGGTATTTACTTTTACCGTTCGGTTTCCTTTGTAGAGTTGGTCCTCAAAATAAATACAGACTTCATGCACTTTTCCGCTTGTTGCAATTTCAACAGCTGTAATTAGGTTTTCCTTAGCATCACTTCTTCTTACCCCAATAGGAATTTGTGATCCTGTAAAGATAACAGCCTTGTTCAATCCTTCTAGCATAAAGCTCAATGCAGATGCTGTATAGGCCATTGTGTCCGAACCATGTAGAATTACAAATCCATCATAATTTCTGTAGTTTTTCTCAATAAGGGTAGCAATTTCAATCCATATTTCAGCATTCATATTACTGGAATCAATTGGATTGGAAATACTGATATTGTCTAAATCAACATCCTCACTTTTTAGTTCAGGAATTGCTTTAAGTAACCCATCAAAATTAAAAGGAACTAAAGTATTTTTTACCTTGTCCTTTACCATCCCGATAGTCCCTCCTGTGTAAATAAGTAGTATTTTTTTATTCATCATAATCCGAATAATTTTTTTGCATTTTCAGTTGTGATTTTTGCCACCTTTTCAATGTTGATTTGATGTACTTTTGCTAATCTTTCAGCAATATTTACAATATATTTACTTTCATTTCTTTTGCCCCTGAAAGGAGTAGGGGCAAGATAAGGCGCATCCGTTTCTAAAATCAAATGTTGGAGGTCAACTTCTGCAATGGTTTTGTCCAATCCAGAGTTTTTAAAAGTAAGTACTCCCCCGATTCCTAAATAAAAACCACCTAAATTGATGACTCTTTGGGCGTCATCAACACTTCCTGTAAAACAATGAAAAACACCTCTTAAATTTTTGTCATTAAGTTTTTCAATAATTTCAATTGCTTCAGCAAAAGAATCGCGCACATGAATAGCAATAGGTAGTTTGTATTTTTTAGCCAATTCAATTTGGTGAATAAATGCTTCTTTTTGTATTTCAAGTTTTGTTTTGTCCCAATATAAATCTAGGCCAATTTCACCTACTGCAATATAAATTCCTTTTACTAATTCCTCTTCTACATGAGCTAACTCTTCCTTTATGTTTTCTTCTTTTACATCACAAGGGTGCAAGCCCATCATTGGAAAGCAATTATTAGGGAATTCAGAACAAAGTTCAAGCATTCCTTTTGTGTATTCACTGGAGATATTTGGTAATAGAATAGTAGAAACGCCAGCAGCAATTGCTTCATTAACGGCATTAGTTCGGTCTTCATCAAACTGGCTACTGTATAAATGGCTATGGGTATCAATAAATTGCATGGCTGCAAAACTAGGATAAATTTCTTAGTTTTACCCTGTGCAAGAACCACTTAAAATATTAGTTGTCCGTTTCTCGTCAATTGGCGATATTGTGCTTACTACTCCAGTGGTACGGATGCTTAGAAAACAATTGAATGCACAGGTACATTACCTTACTAAATCAAGCTATATTTCTTTGTTAAAGAACAATCCTTATATCGATTCAGTCTATCAGATTAATGATTCTATAAATGAGGTAATTGCTGATTTGAAACAAGAGAACTATGATTATGTAATTGATTTGCACAGTAACTTGCGTACTCAAATGCTGAAACTTAGGTTAGGTGTTCCTTCAAAGAGTTTCAATAAACTGAATATGGAAAAGTTCATGCTCACTACCTTTAAGTTGGATAGTATGCCAAAAGTTCATATTGTGGATAGATACCTTGAGACAGTAAAACATTTGGGAATTAAAAATGACAATGACGGCTTAGATTTTTTTCTTTCTGCTACTGATAAAGTGGAGATTAGTATTTTTCCTAAGGACTATATTGTTTTTGTTATTGGAGGGCAACATGCAACTAAAATTTTGCCAAATGAGAAGATTATTTCTATCATTAAAACAGTAAATAAACCTGTATTGCTTATTGGAGGTCCTGAAGATTTTGAAAGAGGAGAACAGATTGTTGCCAATACAATTAACACCCTAAATACTTGTGGCAAGTATTCTGTTTTGCAATCGGCATCATTGATTCAACAAGCTAACATGGTAATAACACACGATACAGGAATGATGCATATTGCAGCTGCTTTTGGTCAAAAAATTTATTCTGTTTGGGGAAATACTGTACCTGAATTTGGGATGTATCCTTATCTAGAAAATGAGCAATCAAAAAGGATTGAGGTAAAGGGTTTGAATTGCCGACCTTGTTCTAAAATTGGGTATGCAAAATGCCCAAAGGGACATTTTAAATGTATGCAAGAAATAGATGAGAATTTGTTTTTAAGCGAATAAAGCTTTCAGCTCTGTAGCTTCACTCGGCTTCATTCTTCCGGATAAGATTAAAGATAATTGTCTTCTTCTTAATGCACCTTCAAAACGACTTTTTTCTTCTTTAGTTTCTGCAACTAAACTAGGTACATCAATAGGGTTCCCTAACTGATCTACCGCTACAAAAGTATAAATTGCTTCATTGCATTTTACTTTTCCTTTGTGCTGATTATTTTCCATCCAAACATCAACAATTACTTCCATTGATGAGGTGAAAGCACGAGATACTTTGGCTTCAAGTGTTACAATACTTCCTGCAGGAATTGCTTTGGCAAAAGAGACATTATTCACAGATGCAGTAACTACAATTCTTCCACAATGCCTATGTGCAGCAATTGCAGTTGCAATATCCATCCAATGCAAAAGTCTTCCTCCCATAAGATTATCTAAGTTATTAGTATCGTTAGGAAGTACTATTTCTGTAGTAATAGATAAGGATTCGATTGCCTTTTTTGATTTCATAATTTTTATTTAGTTAGCAACCAAGCAGCTGAATTTTCTTGCTTTATTTTGTTTAGCGCAAGGATAGCATCTTCTCTATTATTAAAAGAATCATAACTAACACGCATTAGATTTCCTCCTGGAACAATTTCAGTATTGTAATTCCATTTCTTAAGTTTTGCAATCATTTTATCTGCATTTTTTTGTTCTGAAAATGCACCTGCAATAATATAAAAGGTATTTTGAGGTGTGATTATAGCAGGAACTTTTTCTTTAACAAGCTCTACTATTGGCTCTGCTTCAACTTCAATTTTTACTTCAGGTATAATTTCAGGAATTGGCTCTGCAATTGCAGTAGTTTCAAATGGATTTAAACTTGCCATTTGTGTGTAAACTGTGTTGATTTTATCTTGCTGAGTTATGCTGATATAAGAAAGTGCAATTAATGGAATAATAACTGCAGCAGCTTTTAAAAATGCTCTTGGGTTATTGCTTTGTTTGCGGATAGTTTTAATTGTAGCGGCTACTTTTTCTTCAACAATAGTTTCTCTCTCAACTGTTTTGTTGTGGGTAGCTTCCATTCCAAAAGCATCCAAACTATAATTGTTTGAGCTATCTTGCAAAAAGATAATATTCCCTTCTTTTCCTAATGTGAATAAGCCAATTTTATCAATGCGTAAAACTTTTGACCCATCTAATTTAGCAGCAATTTTTGTAGCATAATTTTCTATTTCATTTTTTGCTTGCTCTTGCGTAATTCCTTCTTGATTAGAAATATGAGTAATCAATAAACCATCATTTGTTTTGAGGTTGGCATTAAAAAGAATTTGCTTAGATGGAGGGCTTAAAACTCCTGTTATTTTATTTAATTTGGCAGATTGTGCGTTCCCTACAAAACCTCCGAAATTAGGAAGGATTACACAATCATGTAAAAATAAGAGTTCCGAAATATAGTGTTCAACCGTTTTATTCATAGGAACAAAACTAAGGAATTTATCCCATTTGGGCTTTAATTTTTTCAATATCCTCAGGGGTATCTACTGATATGCCTTCATGAGTAGTAACACCTACTTTAATTAAATAGTTATTGTCCAACCATCTGAGCTGTTCTAAGCGTTCATTTATTTCATTTTTTGATGGAGGTAATTTACAAATTTCAGATAGTGTTTTGGTACGATAACCATAAATTCCAATATGCTTGAAATAGGTTTTTTTGGTTGAGAAGTTTGTAATTTCTCTGCAAAAATTTTGGGCAATTCCATTTGAATCAAAAATTGCTTTTGGGCTATTGATATCTGATATAAGGCTTTTATCTTCAATCTTTTTTACCAAGGTTGCTATGCTTACTTCTTTTGTAGAAAATAAGTTTGCAACTTGATCAATTTGCTCAGGGTTAATATAAGGTTCATCTCCTTGAATATTAATAGCGATATCGTAATGTTCTTCTAATTTCTGAACAACTTCATTGCACCTATCAGTCCCTGAAGGATGTGAACTTGAAGTCATGATAACTTTTCCGCCAAATTCTATAACATGATTAAAAATACGCTCATCATCAGTAGCCACTATAATATTAGTCAGTGAAGATGCTTTTTTACATTGTTCATACACTCTTTGAATCATGCTTTTCCCAAGAATATCAACTAAAGGTTTCCCAGGAAAACGGCTTGACCCATAACGAGCAGGAATTATACCGATTATTTTCATTATATCTTAAGGGCTAATTGCATAGCAATTGTTCTTGGTGGCATCATGTTAGCAGGTCGGCTCATGTACTCTCTATTCAGTAAATTATTTACTATCAAGCCAATCCTTGCTGTTTTAGTTATTTGGTATCCAGCTCGTAAATCAATAACAAGGTCCCCATTTCCAAATTTTTCCCTTGATTCGTTAATGCCAGGAATCATATCTGCTATTAAATCTTCTGTAAAAATCTTATCAATATTTTTCATAAAGCTGTTGTAACGCATACTTCCTCCCAATGAGATTCCTTTATAAACGATCTCTAAGTCTACTTTTGCAATATGTCTATAACGATATTTTAACATGGTGGAGTCAGAACCACTATTTTTATAAGTCAGCTGATATCCGTGTATTGACTCAGCATACACTTGGTCTAAGTCTAAAGAAACAGGATTCATATAAGTATATCCAGCAAGAATGTTAATTGTTAAATCAGGAGTAATTTTTCCTTGCCCACTTAAACTTAACTCAGCACCAGTTATTCTTGTTGTGCCTACATTTACTGATTTAAATCCTAATCCATAAAATGGTTTATCTGCTCCTCCCCATTGTCCAAAGGTGAACTCCATCATATCATCATATTGCTGAATAAAACCTGCAACATCAATATAGCCCATCCACTTCCCAGTTTTTACTCCTTGTTTAATTCCAATTTCACTACTCCAGCCACTTTCTGGTTTTAGTTCTGGGTTAGGGTAAATCTCTAATCCTGATTGATTAGTTGAGATAAATAATTCAGCCATTGATGGAAAACGATATCCCTGTCCCCAAGAAGCTCTTACATAAGTTGCTTCAGCTGCTTGATAGTTTAATCCTGTTCGGAATACTGGTTTTCCTGCATAAAAATCTGTAATTGAATCTCCTCCTATAAAGTACTTGTCTTCAGAATGCAAACTGAAACCTTCATATCTTGCTCCTAATGAAATATTTAGTCTATTCCATTTTTTATCTAATTGAGTGTAAAGCGAATGATTTGTTTTGTAGTTTTTCCCACTGAATAAATCAGAATTAGCTTTTACTTTTTCATTAGTAGTACCACTTGTAATTCTTAACTTATATTTTTTGATGTTTTTTTGCCATTGATAATCGGCATAATAGGTTTTAGATGAATTACTTTGCCCTACATCTACTCCGTCAGTAAGGTTGTTATTAGTTACATTCAGAAAACGAGTTCGTAAGCTATGGCGATTATTTCCCCTTAGGTAAGTTACAAACGGATCAATATTATAAGTGTCCCCAGTTGTTGTTGAGATTGATGAATCTAAAGGGATATAAGCTTCATCTAATCCATTCCATATTAAAGTACTTCCTGATGATTGAGAAAGGAAATTTGCATTTACTCCATAAGACAGCCCTTCTATCTTTTTACTTTTATAGGTTGAGTTCATATTGAATCTTTTTCTGTCTGTTATCTCACCCATTCTATACCCATCATCTTTAAAGATATTACCACCAATGGATAAATCCCACTGCTCATATTTATTAGCAAATAAAAATTCATACCCTTTGTAAGCCCTTCTATTTTCACCATTCCAATTTAAAACATCCCTTTTTGGGAAATCATAAACTCCACTATGCATATTTACTTTTAAATAACCTTTTTTGTTTTTATCTTTGTCTATATCTTTTTGACTAGGAAAAGCTGTACGCACATTTATTACACCATTCAATGCAGATGAACCATAAAGAGCTGAAGAAGCTCCTTTTATTACTTCTACTTGATTTATATTTTCAGTGGCAATTAAACTCCATTGGGCTTGTCCTGCATCTCCTGAAATTAATGGCATATCATCTACCATCACAAGTACTCTTGTTCCTGCCCCAAAACTCCACCCACTTCCCCCTCTAATATTTGCTTGTCCATCTGTGATATTTACGCCAGGAATTTGATCCATAGCAGTTTCTATTTGGGTGGTGTTTTTATTTTCAATTAATGTTGGTTTTATCACCTCCATAGAAACCGTAATTTCCTCAATTTTTTGTTCAAATCTACCTGCAGAAACGACAACAGTACTTAATTGTTCGGATGAGCTTTTAAGTGCAATATTGATTGTTTTGTTCTCGCCTTCAATTAATGTGATATCTTTTACGATATCTTCATAGCCAATATATTTAAAGATTACTTTTTGTGTTCCTGTTTTAGTATTTAAAGTATATTTCCCAAATAC
>JABJNS010000039.1 GCA_018664745.1 Flavobacteriales bacterium
GCTTCTTTGATATTGAAGGCTTTTGCAGTATTTGGTATAATAACGGTATTTAAAGTAAAAGTTAAATCAAACCCACCTAAACTATGTGGCTTTGCGGTATTGTACCAACCATTATTTAAACTCGCTCCAAAGCTTTCTGCCATTGGAGTAAAGTAAGCTTCAATAATTTGTTCTCCTTGTGTTATGTCATCAGCAAGAATGCTTGTAATCTGGCCTGTTGATTGCCCAAAGGATGTAAACCCAATAAAGGCTGCTAAAAGTGTAAATAGATTTTTTTTCATAATTGATATGGTTTATTTGTTCATTAAATGTGCTTCTTCAACTTGCACTATCTCTTTTGTAGTATTGTCGTAAATATAAGCAATTACTGACATGTTCTCAATATTCCATCCTCCCGCATTTCCATTTCCTAATTCTGCTTCATTAGTTGAGTAGTCAATATTGTATTGCTCAAGTTCAGCTAGATTAATATCAAAACTACTTTCGATAACTTCCCCTTTTTCAAAAGAAGAAGAACTAGATAAAGAGGCATCAGAAATTACCGTTCTTAAAACATGATTATGTTCGTATTCGTCAATATTATCCTGTCCATCTTTTTGCCAGTTTACAATATCACTTTCAGTTAAGCAAACGACTAATTTGAAATTGTTGGCTATATCATTCTCTAATGTAGATGAAACAGTTATTGAATTAGTATTGCATTTAATTGAAATAATAAAGTTGACTTCTTTTTGTAATTCACTAGCAACCGTACCTACCCATTCATCTTTTCCTAATTTATGACTTTCATCTGGCACTCCTATTCTGTTAACCATTCCTCTAGGTAGTCCAGCAGCAGAAATCTCATAAAACTCATTCCATTCATCACCCCAATTTGTTCTGAAATCATATTGAAAATTTGGTGCCTGACTAGCGGGGTAAGGCCTTCCGAATGATTTACTTACATGAATTGCCATTCCTATGATTTGATCTCCATAGATATCATGAATTGCATCTAACTCTCTTGCAGCATCAGGGCAATTAGGACACAAATGTCCAGTAAAATCTTCAATTAAAACTTTTTTATATGGGTTTACATAAGGCTCTCCACCTGATATATAAGGCCCTTCAATTTTATCACAAGCTGTTATTGTGAAAAGTATGCTTAATAATGTAATGTATTTTTTCATATTTTTAAAAACTTGATGATATACTTAAATTAAATCCGTTTGATGATGGAACAGTTTTGCAAACTCCCCCAACACAAAAGATTCCCTCTCTTTTTTTACCGTAACCAACTGAAAATCGGTTAGTACCTTTTATAAATCCTGCATTTATATTTACATAATGTAATTGTTTGCTAATATCTTCATTCCCCCAATTATACATGTCCTGTACTGCAAAAAACCAATTAGGAGAAACAGTATATTCTAAAAGCCCCATGTTCCAATCTCCTTCTGCTAATTTTTTAGCATGTTCTAATTGTTTTGAATTTAATTTTTGTAATTCTATTCTTATAGAATGCCCTTTTTTGATTTTATAACTTACATCAGCAATCAATATAGTAGAGTTAAGTACACCGTAATCTCCTGTTGGTTTTCCTTCAAGAAAATCTTTATTATATGTTTGATTAGCAATTACAAAATTTGCTTTTATTTTCTTATTGATCTTTTTATTAATTTCTAAATTAAAATCACTGAAGTATAATTCTTCTCTTTTTATGCTAATTAGTATTGGAGAATGATCTAATTGGTCATTTAAGATTGAATTTCCATTGTTTAGTCCATTAATTCTAGAGTAATTAAAGATTAATTTTGTTCCGTATTTTCCGCCTAATAAACTTCCTTTTTTTATTTTATAAAATACATCAAATTGCATTCCAAACTCTCCATCTGCTTGAGTTGCACAAGGGTAAAGCGCTAAAAGTGAATAAGCATGTGGTTTACTTAAAGTTGGAATGTAATTAATTAAATATGCTTTTTCAGTTTGTTTTTCTCTGTCGGATGCAAAAGTCATGTTATCTGTTCTATGCATTTCAGCAGAAAAACCAAATCCTCTTTATGAGAAAGTAATACTTTGTGTAATAGCATTTCCACTAGCA
>JABJNS010000040.1 GCA_018664745.1 Flavobacteriales bacterium
ACATCTATTCTACTCCAGTTATTTATTTATTAGACAAAGAAAAAAAGATAATTGCAAAAAGAATAACTCACTCACAAATAGTTGAGATTATTAGCAGGTTGGAAGAAAAGAAATAATCCTAAAGCATCACCTCAGTAGCACCAGCATCCTTTGATAGAAAAAAGCGTAAATTATAGTTTCTTAATAATTTATGTACTTCTGTTTTAAGTCTCCCTGTGCCAATTCCGTGAACAATAATTAGTTTCAGATAATTACTATTTAATGCTTTTTCAATTTTATTATGACATTCATTCAATTGAATCTGAACAATCTCAAAATTATCCAAATAATGATAATTACTAGTTAAGAGTTCAATATGCAAATCAACTTTTAATACTGTGGAACTTTTATCCCGACTAAAAGAATTTCTCAAATTATTATCGCCATCCTTATGGTAAAAGTTATTTCCGTAAGCGGATGCTTTATCGGTATTTATTTCAATTTTTACTAAATCTTTAGTGGAAGCCAAAACCTCAAAACCATCTTCAGTTTTTACAACAACCTTATAAGGAGAATTCACCTTAACCAACTCTCCCTTCTGATTTTCAGACTTAAAGAGCACTTTATCACCAATCTTAAAATCCATTAGTAATAAATAGGGTGAGTGTAGATTCTATTATTTCTAAGCTCAATTGTAGGCATTGGAAATTTAATAAAGCCAAATAAGTGCAAAATACTATTTAATGATTTACTTTTTGTTTTTATCCTTGTTAAATCAATATCAAGTGACAATAAATACTGCCTCATTCTATTACAATCTTCATTTTTCTGATACGCACTTACCATCCCATTAGCACCATAACCTATCGCTACATTTAACCAATTAGGAAAATCAACTGATTGAATTTTTAGCAATGATTTCATATTAAACGACAACCAATAGGTCTGCCCATTATAGTCTTTTAAAGCCCTCTCTAAATGAGTACTTCCTAGTTGGTCTGGGTTTTGACTTGCCCATTTTGTTGGACTATAGCTATATTTTAACTGAATTCTTTGTTCATCCCATTTTAAAGCTTGTCCAATAGCCAAAAAAGAACCTGCAGTATTTGCAATTAAATCTCCTGATGATGCTCCCCACTGTTCAGACTGACCATCTAAAACTTCAATAACAGTTAAAAAAAAAGTACCTGTTAAACCACCATACCAAATTGCTTTTTTTCTACTAAATCCAGCCCATTCATAAGCTTTAATCCCAGCAACACCACAATAGTAAGAAGTTGTCATGTGACCAAATTTATCCATCTGTAACCACTCGCCATTATCGTTTATAAAATGGAAACTACTTTTAGGATAATCAGCATACCAAAGCTGATTTAAACCAACCAAAGCAACAGTATAAGCTGTGGACTCTGAAATTAATAAGATATTTCTTTTTTTCTTATCAATACTATGAGGGATTTCAATATCCCAACCACCATTATTAATCTTAGGGATATTCCAATCTTGAGCTGATGAATCCATCATAATCAAAGAAAATAATATCAGAAAAAGTGGTTTCACTTACAGAATAGTAGCCTTAGCATCAGCTAAGATATCGAATACTTTCTCCTGAGTTGAAGCTTCAGCATAAGTTCTTAAAACTGGCTCAGTACCAGAAGGACGAATCATTAACCATGTGTCTTCATCAAAAAAGAATTTAAAACCATCTGTTGTATCAACCCTATCCACTTTATATTTACCAAACTGATTGAATTTACCAGCCTTACAATCTTCAATAATCCTTAGTTTAGTGTCATTATCAATATGTAGATCAATACGCTCAAAAGCAAAAGAACCAACAATTTCATACACCTCATCAATTAAATCAGTTAATGATTTTCCTGATTTTGCCATAAACTCGAACAAGATTAATCCCATCCAAATACCATCACGCTCAGGAATATGACCTGCAGTTGCAATTCCACCTGATTCCTCACCACCTAACAGCACATCTTCTGTTACCATTTTTCCTGCAATATGCTTAAATCCAATCTGAACAGTTTCTTGTTCCAAACCATAATGTTTACACATTTGTTCTACTTTTACTGAACACGAAAATGCAGTTACTACCTTTCCTGACATTCCTTTATATTTTACCATGTAGTGTATTAGTAAAAGGATAATATGATGAGAATCAACAAAGTTTCCTTTGCTATCATAAAGTCCAATCCTATCAGCATCACCATCTGTAGCAAGTCCACAGTCCAAGTTATTGTTCTTCATCAAATCAGAAAACTCTTGTAAGTTTCTATGAATTGGCTCAGGAGCTGTTCCTAAAAAACCAGGGTTATCATCACAATGCAATAAAGTAGTGTTTGGCAAAAGGCGTTTTACAGCATTCATCCCTGCCCCAAACATTGCATCATAAGAAAAATTCATGTTTGAATTATTAATTGCATCTAAATCAAAATTAGCAGCTGCATGCTCACAATACATATTTTCTAAGTCAATATAAATTACTTTACCATCAGCAACTAAATCCTCCATAGTAATTGCATTATAATCTACTGAGTTAGTATCAGGAATTCTATTTTCAACAGCTGTAATATCATTTGGTAAAAGCGGCCCACCAAAATCACCTTTTAATTTATAACCATTATAGCTAGGCGGATTATGAGAAGCAGTAATTACAACACCCAATGATGCTTTTTCCTTTACCACACCTAAGGAAACCATAGGGGTAGAAACAAATCCTTTTGCAATTTTTACTAGTATACCCTTTGATGCTAATACTTTAGCAGCTGTTTCTGCAAAAAGCTCTCCTGCAAAACGGCAATCGTGCCCAATTACTACTGAAGGGCTATCATTATTTTCATTCAACCAATCTGCTACAGCAATACTTACTCTTGCTACATTATCACAGGTATATTCTTTTGCAATAATTGCTCTCCAACCATCTGTTCCAAACTTAATTTTCGTCATTTTATTTTTTTTTAAAAGCGGTTGCGAATTTATAAAATTAACGCATAATTTTTCTCTTATTCAATGCCTTTTGATATTTACGCGCATTTATGAGGTGCATAGCGTAAGTTTTTGCAAAATTATGGTAGCCTGAAAAGTCCTCTTTTGCACACATAAAAATATAATTATGATCACTAGCATTCAGTACTGCATCAATTGAATTAATAGAGGGAATACAAATAGGGCCTGGGGGCAAACCTTTATGTTTATAGGTATTATAAGGAGACTCTACTTTTTTGTCCTTATTCAAAACACGCTTTATTGTAAAATCACCCAAAGCAAAAATTAAAGTTGGGTCCGATTCTAATTTCATGCGTTTTTTAATTCTATTCAGATATAAACCAGCAATTTCAGGGCGCTCATCTCTTTTTATATTTTGTTCTTTCTCTACAATAGAAGCTAAAATAGCTACTTGATAATAATTTAACTTAATTTTATCAGCCTTCTTTTTTCTACTACTATTCCAAAATGTTTTATATTCTTTTAGCATTCTATTTACAAAACCTTCAGCTGAAGTATTCCAATAAAATTCATAAGTATTAGGAATAAATATACAAGCTACATTATCCTTATTTACTTTTAGTTTATTTAAGAAAGTTGTATCCGTAATATACTCTAATAAAGTCAAGGAATCTACTTCTATCTGACTTGCAATTTTACCTGCCAATTGCTCCTTTGTCCTCATATTGTTAAAGGTTACTTTTACTGGGGTTTGTTTTCCTGAACGCAATAAATTAATCAGTTCATTATTATTTAAATTACGATTGATTCTATACCTACCTGATTTTATATTTGTTGTATATTTTTTTGTTGCAGCCAACCACTCAAAAGAATTAGCATTTATTAATAATCCATTTTCCGATAACACTTTTACAACATCAGAAAAATCAGCACCAGTAGGAATATAGATGTACTTTTCAGATGAATTTTCTGGCAGTATAATATTGGGCTGATACACTCTAGAATACAACTCATACATCATACCTAGCCCCCCTAAAACTCCTAATAATAAAAATGAAATCAGA
>JABJNS010000041.1 GCA_018664745.1 Flavobacteriales bacterium
AAGAGTAATGTTTCCTTACTGGATAGCATTATGCATTACATCATAAAACGAAAAGGAAAGCAAATGCGTCCTATGTTCGTTTTTTTATCTGCTAAACTTTTTGGAAAATTTGAAGAAAACACCTATCGTGCAGCTTCAATGATTGAACTATTGCACACTGCAACTTTAGTGCATGATGATGTAATTGATGAAGCTAACTTCAGGAGAGGGTTTTTCTCAATAAATGCACTTTGGAAAAATAAAATTGCTGTTTTGGTGGGTGATTTCTTATTGAGTAGAGGTTTGTTATTAGCCGTAAAACATGAGGAGTTTGAACTTTTAAAAATAATGAGTACTGCAGTTCAAGACATGAGTGAAGGAGAGCTTTTACAAATTGAAAAAGCACGAAAACTAGATATTACTGAAAAAGTTTATTTTGATATTATCCGCCAGAAAACTGCAACCTTAATTGCTGCTTGTTGTGCTAGTGGGGCCAACTCAGTAGGACAAAACAAAGAAGTAGTAGAGAGAATGAGATTATTTGGTGAAAAAGCAGGAATTGCTTTTCAGATAAAAGATGATTTGTTTGACTATACGCAAAGCCCTTTAATTGGTAAGCCAACAGGAATTGATATTCGTGAACAGAAGATGACGCTCCCTTTAATCTACACCTTAAACTCGGTAGATAAAAAGTTGAAAAACTACATTATCAATATCATAAAAAATCATCATAAAGATGATGTTAAAGTAGCTGAAGTTATTGCATTAGTAAAAGAAAATGGAGGACTTGAATATGCTAAAAAAGCCATGCATAACTATCATAATAATGCAGTTGAAATTATAAATAAATTTGAAGATAATCAGGCTAAGGAATCCCTAATTCTATTGTTGGACTATGTTATAAATCGTAAGAAATGATCCCAAAGGAAACAATAGATTTAATATTTGAAACTGCTCGTGTAGAGGAAATTGTAGGAGATTTTGTAGCCCTTAAAAAAAGAGGTGTCAACTATATTGGGAACTGTCCTTTTCATAATGAAAAAACACCCTCATTTACAGTCTCACCTACCAAAGGCATCTATAAATGTTTTGGTTGTGGAAAAGGTGGAAATAGCATCAATTTTGTAATGGAAATTGAACATTTTAATTACCCAGAAGCCTTAAAATTTGTTGCAAAAAAATATAATATTGAAATAGAGGAAGAAGAACTAACTTCTGAACAATTAGAACGATCAAACGAAAAAGATAGTTTATTTATCGTTTCTAGTTTTGCAAATGATTATTTCCAAGATATGCTTTGGAATAGTGATGAGGGAAAAGCAGTTGGACTAAGTTATTTTAAAGAAAGAGGATTTACTGAGGAAACTATAAAGAAGTTTGAACTAGGATATAATCCAAAAGCAAAAGATGCTTTTAGTAAAGTTGCAATAAAAAAAGCATATGATAAAGAGGTGCTTGTTTCCTCTGGTTTATCTTTAATTAATGAAAGTTCAGGGCAAATTGTTGACCGATTTAAAGAGAGAACAATGTTCCCTATTCAATCTTATTCAGGGCGTACCCTAGGATTTGGAGGAAGAGCCTTTAATGCAAAAGCAAAAGCAAAATATTTAAACTCTCCTGAAACACTAATTTACCATAAAAGTAAAGTTTTATATGGATTAAATTTTGCGAAAAATGCAATTGGGAAAGAAGGTTTATGTTATATAGTTGAAGGCTATACTGATGTAATTTCCATGTATCAAAATGGAATAGAAAATGTAGTATCAGCATCAGGAACAGCACTAGCATTAGAACAAATAAAACTTATTAATCGTTTAGCTCAAAATGTAGTTTTACTTTTTGATGGAGATAATGCAGGTATAAAAGCAACCTACAAATCAATAAATATGATTTTAAAGGAAGGGATGAATGTGAAAATTGCAGCCTTTCCTGAAGGAGAGGACCCAGATTCATTTGCCAAAAAATTATCCACTGACGATTTTAAAAATTTCCTTACTACTGAAGCAATTGATTTTATAGATTATAAAATTAATATCTCAGGAGTAAATTCAATATCTGACCCTACTAAAATCACAAATATTAAAAGGGATATTATTGAATCTATTTCTTGTATTCCTGATAGCTTAAATCGCTCTCAATACTGTAAAACTTATAGTAAAAAACTTGATATTTCGGAGAATGTACTATTAGGTGAAGTTGCAAAAGCAAGAGCAAGTACTAGCTCCTTTGAACCTATTTCTACAAGAAATACAAATCCAAAACCACTAAGTAAAGGTAAAGAAAAACTAAGTTCAGTTGGAAAATTATTTAAGCTGGAAGAAGAAATATTACGAATTTTAATTAACTATGGAAATGACACTTTCACATCAGAAGAAGAGGATCAAGAAAGTGTAGCAAATTTAATTATAAGTGATCTTGATGCCGACAACATCACATTTACTTACCCAGATTTTCACACATTATTTGAAGAAATTATAATTGTAATTGAGGAGAGAGGAAATATTGATTTGCAGTACTTAATCAATCATCAAAATAGAGAGGTTAGTCAAAAAGCAATTGACCTTATAAGTAGTAAACATAGTATCAGTAATAATTGGGTAGAACGCCACAAAATCTATACCGGAAGAGAAGATGAAAAAATAAGAAAAACTACTGAGAAAGCTATTTTGTCCCTAAAGAAAGGACATGTTGATATGCAAATAAAAGATTTACAACAACAAATAAAAGAAGGTAAAATTGATACGGAAGGGATTAAACTCCTAAGTCATCTTACTAAAATAAAAACCCAAATTGCTAAATCCTTAGGAAGAAATGTAGGTTAAGATTTTAACTATTCGGCTTTAAATCTCTTAATCTCAGTTGCAAAGTTTTTCTACCATTCCACTCATTTTCATCAATGGAATAACACATATCAAAAGTTTGATTATCTTTTATATTTTCAAAGAAATCTCCCATACCAAAACCAATGCCAGCAATAGAATCATTACTTCTTTTTGCATTAATTCTTAGGTGGGTCCTATCTGCTCCTACTTGCTTTCCATAGCCATTATCCACCACTGCTTTGCTTACAAAAATAGGTGATAAATTCTTGGGACCAAAAGGTGAAAATTGCTTTATAATTCGGTATAATTTATCATCTACCTCATCAATATCAATTACTTTATCAATGTTAATTTTTGGAGTTAACTGGTCCTCAGTAATGCTTTCACTAACTGCCTTTTCAAACTCATCAATAAACTGTGCCAAGTTTTCTTTTTTAATACTCAAACCAGCAGCATATTTATGTCCCCCAAACTTTTCACAAAGATACGCACATTTAGCGATTGCACTATATAAATCAAAATCATGTACCGAACGAGCAGATCCAGTCAAAATTCCATCTTTTTCTGCTAAAACAATAGTAGGTTTGTAATGGTTTTCAATCAAGCGGGAAGCTACAATTCCTACCACACCCTTATGCCAATTTTTACTATGTACAACAGTAGATTTCTTCTTCTGATCAATCATTTCCAAAGCCTCCTTAGTTATACTTTGATCTAAACTTCTTCTAGTTATATTATTTTCCTCAATTTTATCTGCAAACAACTTTGCTTTTGTAAAGTCGGTTTCTACTAATATCTCAACTGCTTTTTTAGCATGTTCAATTCTTCCTGCTGCATTTATTCTTGGTGCAACCCCAAATACTACATCAGTTATTGTTACATTTTTAGTTTTATTAGCTACTTCCATTAATGCCTTTAATCCAACTCTAGGATTAGTATTTATTTGCTGTAAACCATAAAACGAAAACACCCTATTTTCTCCTGTCATTGGTACAATATCCGCTCCAATACTTACGGTTAGTAAATCCAAATACTCTATAATTTCTGAAAAGTCAATTTCATTTTTTTGACAAAAGGCTTGTATCAATTTAAAGCCTACACCACAACCTGAGAGTTCTTTATAAGGATAGTTACAATCTGCTTGTTTTGGGTTTAGAATTGCCACTGCATCAGGCACTTTTTCTCCAGGATTATGATGATCGCAAATAATAAAATTAACTCCTTTTTCATTTGCATAATCAACTTGATTAACTGCACGAATACCACAATCTAAAGCAATGATTAAAGCAAAATTATTTTCCTTAGCATAATCAATTCCCTTTAATGAAATTCCGTACCCTTCCTCATATCTACAAGGAATATAATATTCAATTTCTTTGACTTGTTTTTTAAGAAAAGAATACATCATAGCTACTGATGTTGTTCCATCTACATCATAATCGCCATAGACTAAAACCTTCTCTCCATTTGTAATTGCAGTTTGGATTCTATCCACAGCTTTTTGCATATCTTTCATTAAGAAAGGATCGTGCAAATGAGTAATTTCTGGACGGAAAAATAACTTAGCTTCATCATAAGTTGTAATACCTCTTAAAACCAATAAATGCCCTACAATTTCAGATACATTTAAAGCTTTTGCTAATGCAGTAACAACTGAATTATCCGAGCTTAATATGTTCCAATTTTTTTGCATTACTTACGCATTATATTAGTTTGTGTAAGTATTGAATATTTATGTATTAAAGCAAATAATTCTTCTACCATCTGCTCATCTAAACCAAGTAAACTTGCATTTTTTTTTCTGGTACTCAAGATTTCAAACCACCTTTCAATCTGAAAAATAGTCAACCTATTTTCATTTTTAAAATCAGCAATTTTCTCTACAACTTGCTTTCTGCCATTAAGTAAACTAATAATTTGAGTATCAAAATTATCAATCTGATTTCTGAAATCTAACAGTTGTTCTTTAAATTGTTCATCTCTTAATTTAGTATCTCTCAAAACTAAATTTTGCATGATATTTTTTAATTTTTCAGGCTTGACTTGTTGCTCGGCATCACTTAAAGCAACAGCCGGATTATTATGTGTTTCTATCATCAACCCATCTAAATTAATATCCATTGCAGTTTGTGCAATATCTTCAATTAATGTTGCTTTTCCTGCAATATGACTCGGGTCACAGATAATTGGCAAACCCCTAATTTCTTTTCTTAATTTGATGGGCAATTCCCACTTAGGATCATTTCTGAAAACTGATTTTTCATAACTATAAAACCCTCTATGAATTGCTGCTAATTGCTTAATTCCAACTTTATTTAAGCGTTCAAAAGCACCCAACCACAATCCTAATTCAGGATGTATTGGATTTTTTACAAAAACAGGAATATCTACTCCTTTCAATGCTTCTGCAATTTCTTGCACATAAAAAGGATTAACAGTTGTTCTTGCACCAATCCAAAGCATATCCACTCCTGATTCTAAACATAACTCAACATGCTTTGCTGTAGCAACTTCAGTACATACTTTCATCCCTGTTTCTTGCTGAACTGTTTTTAACCAAGTCAAGGCTTCTTTCCCAATCCCCTCAAATGAATTGGGCTTGGTTCTTGGCTTCCAAACTCCTGCTCTAAAAACATCAGCAGTACCCTCAATAGCTTTAGCAATAGTTAAAAGCTGATTTTCTGATTCCGCACTGCAAGGCCCAGCAATCAAGTAAGGTTTTTTATGTATGAATTCTTTCATCTCCATTATTTTCCTGCAACTATTACTACAAATTCACCTTTTGGTTTTTTCTCTTCAAAGTATTCTCTCACCTCTTTCATTGTCCCTCTTTTTGTTTCTTCAAACATTTTTGATATTTCTCTTGAAACAGAAACAAATCTTTCTTCCCCAAAATATTCCATAAATTGACTTAGCGTTTTTATAATTCTATGTGGTGATTCGTAAAAAATCATAGTCCTTTCTTCCTCTGCAAGTAATATCAATCTTGTCTGTCTTCCTTTTTTAACAGGTAAAAACCCTTCAAAAATAAATTTTTCTGATGGTAATCCTGAATTAACCAAAGCAGGAACAAAGGCTGTAGCTCCAGGCAAACAATCTACCTCAATACCCTGTTTAACGCATTCACGAACCAATAAAAAACCAGGATCAGAAATAGCTGGAGTTCCTGCATCTGATACAAGAGCAATTGTTTCTCCACCCTTTAATCTGGCAATCCATTTTCCTAGCACCTTGTGTTCATTATGCATATGAAAAGCTGCCAATTGTGTATCAATCTCATAATGAGAGAAAAGTTTTTTTGTTGTCCTAGTATCTTCTGCCAACACTATATCTACCTCTTTTAAAAGGCGTAATGCTCTAAAGGTTATATCCTCCAAGTTTCCTATGGGAGTGGGTATTAAATATAATTTTGACATCTTACAAATTTAGAGGAATAATGGATATATTCCTAGTTTTGGACTAATTCTTATTGCAGGGGCTGGGAAATGGAAATAGTTAAGCCAATGTTTTACTTTTTTTCCTGTTGGGCTATTCCACTTTTTTAAAAGTTTAGGCATATCATAATCCAAAGCTATATACCATTCATTATTCCCTCCTACCTTTTTATTTTGCTGATTCAAATATTGAGTGTCATCTAACCCAAAACCAATTGCTACATTTAACCAATCAGGCCAACAGCAATTCTCAACATAATGATTTACATCAAATGCCATCCAATAGGTTTGGTTGGGATAGTCATCTTGCCAAGCATATTTATTGGTTTCTTTTCCTCTTTGCTTATCCAAATCCCAGTAAATATTTGATCGTTTGTAATAAGACATCTTAAAATCAATCCCTTTTAAATTATGATTATATTCCTGAGCTACTGGCCAAAAAGCACCTAATGAACCCATTGTTAAATCCCATTTACTAAAGCCCCAGTAAGGCGCATAAGCATCTTTCATTTCAATAGCAAGTTGTAAACCAGAACCAAATGCTGCTCCATACCAAAGAGATTGTTTTTTATTCATCCCAGCCCATCTCATTGAGCCAGAAAAAAGATTAGCAGCAAAAAGGCCACCCATAAAATGTCCTGCTTTGTCAACATTCAATGCGTAGGTTAAGTCCGCCCCATCATCAAAAGAAAATGCTGTTTGCTTATCCGACCACCATGAATTTTCAATATACAAATACGAGCCACCTAACGCAGCTGCCAAACTACTACTTACAATCAAAACTCTTCCTGAATTAATTTTTGTAGTATCCGATTTTCCAAACATATTTATTGAAAAAGATACTACTAGAAGAGATAAAAACAAACTTTTAAAATTCATAAAAAATGGAATTGCTTTTTATACTTTTGTTAGCAAACTTAATAAAACAAATTACGCTAAATGTTTTTAGAATCACAAATAAATCACCCAATGCAAAAAGGAAGTATTGAAGTAATTTGTGGTTCTATGTTTTCTGGGAAAACTGAAGAACTTTTAAGGCGATTAAAAAGAGCCCAATTCGCAAAACTCAATATTGCTGTTTTTAAACCAAAAATTGACAAAAGATACGATACTCAAAAAGTAGTATCACATGACGAAAACACGATACAAGCTACACCTATTGATTGTGCTGAAAATATTTTGAAATTAGCAAATGAAGCTCAGGTTGTGGCAATTGATGAGGCTCAGTTTTTTAACAGTGACTTAGTGGCTGTTAGTAATGAATTAGCAAATGCTGGGGTAAGGGTTATTATAGCTGGATTAGACATGGATTTTTTAGGAAATCCTTTTGGGGTAATGCCACAAATTTTAGCGATTGCCGAACATATCACAAAAGTACACGCTATTTGTGTAGAGTGTAACGGAATTGCCAATCACTCTTTTAGAAAAAATGCTAACAAAAACCTAGTTCAACTTGGTGAAAAACAAGAGTATAAACCTTTATGCAGAAGTTGTTTTTCAAGTAAAATGAAATAAGCAATGGGAATTACGCACGAAACTATATTAGAGGTAAATACTAATCACTTAGAAAGTAACCTCAACTATCTAAAAAGTCAACTAAAACCTAGCACTAAAGTTATTGCTGTTGTAAAGGCTTATGCTTATGGTCATGGTGATATAGTACTTTCCAGAAAACTAGAATTATTAGGAGTTCATGCGCTTTGGGTTGCTGATTTTGAAGAAGGGAGTCGCTTAAGGGAAAGTGGAATTAATATCCCAATTATAATTGCAAATCCTGGCACAAAAAGCACAAATAAAATTATTGAAAATAAATTAGATGTTGTAATTTATAACTTCAAATTACTCCAGCTATATGGTGAGCTTAACACTGAACTAAACATCCATATTAAATTTAATACCGGAATGAATCGTTATGGGTTTAACCCTGATGAAGTAAAAAAAGTAATAGATACTTTACAGCAATACCCAAAACTAAAAATACAAAGTATTTGTTCACATTTAGCTGCTTCAGACAATCCTGAAAATGATAAATTTACAGACAAACAATGTCTTATCTTTGATACTATCTGCACAACATTTTTCACATGTTTTGGTTATAAAGTTGATCGACATATTCTGAATACAAATGGTGTATTACGCTTTACAAATAAGGAATATGAAATGGTTAGATTAGGAATTGGACTTTTTGGAGTTGCTGATGACAAAAACTTACATCAAATTAGTACACTAAAAAGTGTCATTACTCAAGTTAGAACCATTAAAAAAGGAGAGGGGATTGGATATAATGCTTCATTTATTGCTACAGAAGACATGAAAGTTGGCATCATCCCTTTTGGGTATGCAGATGGATTAAATAGAAAGTTAAGCGAAAAATACGGAACTATTTTAGTGAATAATTCTCCTTGTCCTATTATTGGAAAGATTAGTATGGACTCCTGCATAATTGACTTAAGTAATACGACTGCTACAACAGGAGATAGAGTTATTATCTTTGGCAAAGAAAATACAATACTATCTATTGCTAAGAAATTAGAAACAATACCCTATGAAATTTTTGCTACACTAAACAGGAGAATTAAAAGGGTTTATTCTTCTTGATACTTACTATAAATAGTATATAGGAAAATATAGCAGATTGTAAGAGTAAAAATAAAGAAGTAGGAATCAACAAGCATCAAAAACATAAAAGATAGAGGTAGTAAAATCCTATGAATACCATCCTGCTTTTTAAACAATTCCTTTATTTGATGATAAAAGATAGAGAGCAATAATATAAGTCCTAATACCCCTAATTCAAACCAAACATATAGATATTGATTATGTGGTGTAGTATGCTTATCAAAATAATGCCCTGATTTTACCTCAGCTTTAAAAATAGTTCCAAAACTACCTGTTCCGTAACCAAGTAATGGTTTTTCTAATACTCTACTTAATGACTCTTTAACAAATACATAACGAATATCCTCTAGTTTTCCCTCTCCTACATCTCCATTATTTTGGATAATATTAGACATAACATCAAACCTATTTTTATAAACCTTTGTTGATTTATATATAATATACTGAAAAGAAAATAACAACAACATGAGTGCAACTAATCGCAATAAATGCTTTCTATTGTAGTACAAAATATAAAATACTGCTGATAAATTAAAAATCACTTGTCCTGCCCTACCTCTTTCAGTAAATATACTTAGTGTATAAATAGCAATAAATAACAATAATAAATAAGGATACTTACTCTTCCTCTCAACTAAAATATAGAACGATAATGTAGTTGCAAGAGCAAGAATTACATTATGATAATTATATGTTATAAATGCAGAATTTCTCCATGAAACCTCAATAAAAGAAAGATAATTTCCTAAAGGAAGAATAATTTTATTGTTAATTAAAATAGCCGCCAATGCAGATATAAAAGCAGTTCCTAAAAATGCTATTACTGCCCTTTTAATCGTTTTTTGCTTCAGTTCCATGCTTAATAAAACAGGGAAAATAAGTAATAAGGCTAGTCTTTGAAATTGCCATTCTGCATTCAAATGATTACCTCCCCAAAGCAATCCTAAACCATACAACCCTATTAATGCAAAAACAGAAATCACCCACTTTGATGACTTTATATGCTCAAATTTAGATTTGAAATTTCCTTCAAAAATCCAACACAGAGCTAATAAAGCAAGAATAAAATTTGTTATTGCTATTGAGGTTGGAATAAAGACTCCTAACAAGATAAATAAAACTTGTTGAATTTGATTTATTGCTTTATTCATTTTCTAATATCTGATCATACTCTTCTTTATTTTGTAATATCTCAAGTGCTTTTTCTAACTCAGGATCAAAATTTAATGCGGCTTCAATTCTTCCTATTTGATAAAAATATCTACTTCTAATCTCTCCAGTAAGTATCTCTTTGATTTCCTCCTTATTTGTAAATAAATCATCTCCTTTATTTGCTACTAACTGAGTAAGTAAAGCTTCATATTCATCACTCAAAGATTCAAAATATTTCTCGTCAGTAGCTTTCTCTTTCAATTTTTCAAGCGCTTCTTCTGTTTTTGTTTTATAAGTATATTCTTTGCCTGAAAGATAATCTACAAAATGTTCATAATTGCTATCTGAGAAAATGAAATCAGTTGCAATACTATCATTTTCAAATCTGAAGTCTGTTGCGTAATCAAAGAATAAACGCTCTCTGAAAAGAGAGACAATAATATTACTAAATATACCTGTTTCAGTAATTATATCAGGATTAATTCCACCGCCATCAAAAACCTCTCTCCCATTTTTGGTTTGAAAAGAAGTCATTAATGAATCTGCTATTTTACCTACACTCCCATCCTCATTTCTATTAGAATAATCCAATGCCTGTATACATCTTCCACTAGGTATATAGTACTTTGCAACAGTTAATTTCAACTGAGAATTATAAGACAGCTTTCGGGTTTGCTGTACCAAGCCTTTTCCATAACTTCTTTGACCTATAACCACCCCTCTATCTAAATCCTGTATTGCCCCTGAAACAATTTCAGAAGCTGAAGCAGATGAAGAATTTATTAAGATTACTAAAGGAACGGCTGTATCTAACGGCTTGTTGTTTGCTATATATGATTTTTCCCAAGACTTAATTTTTCCTCTTGTACTTACTACTTCTTCACCTTTTTCTACAAAAAGATTAACAATATCAACTGACTCATTCAAAAGCCCTCCAGGGTTGCTTCTTAAATCTAAAATTAATCCTTTTAACTCTGTTTCTTTCTTTAAATCTTCTATTGCACTTTTTATATCCTTACTACAATTTCTAGTGAAGCTTCTTAGCTTTACATAGCCAATTCCATCTTCAATATATGCTGAATAAGGCACACTTTTTACGGATACTTTTTCCCGCTCAAATGTAACTTCAAAAGGCTTGTCCAAATGAGGACGCTCAATCAATAAAGTAACGGAAGTATTTGGCTGTCCTTTTAGCACCTTACTAACCTCTTCAGTTGTTTTTGATTTAGCCGATTTTCCGTTAATTTCTAAAATTTTATCTCCTGCCATAAGCCCTGCTTTTTGTGCAGGAAAACCTTCATAGGGCTCGCTTATAAAAACAAACTCTTTTCGTTTTGTAATCATAGCGCCAATACCACCATATTGTCCTGTGGTCATAAAACGAAAATCTTCAATCTCTGATTCAGGAATATAAGTTGTGTAAGGATCTAATGATTTTAACATTTTATCAATTCCCTCTTTCATTAATTCTCCAGGATCAGTTTCATCAACATAAAATGTATTTAACTCCTTATATAAAGTAGTAAAGATATCTAAGTTTTTAGAAATCTCAAAATAGTTATCAGTAAATCCTACTGATATAACTGAGGTAATTGCGAGTACAATTCCTAAAATAATGATTTTAAATTTTTTCTTCATAATTTCTTTATTAAGGTACTGGGTCATGCCCATGCCCACCCCAAGGGTGACAAGTTATTATTCTTTTTAAAGTTAGTATTCCTCCCTTCCAAGGCCCATATTTTGTTATTGCCTCCAATCCATAAGCCGAACAAGTTGGTGTATATCTACATCTTGGTGGCAACAAAGGAGATATTGCTTTCTGATAAATCACAATTATTGTTCTAAAAAGAAAAGAAAAAATAACACTCATATTTCTTCACTTAAACGGCCTAAAATTAATTTTATTTTTTCTTCTATTACTTTATATGGTAATATTTCTTCTTCCTGATAAATAACTGCAATATTCAATTGAATATTTTTACTGTTCAAAGACGCTTCCAATTCTATTTTATTTAGTCTATAAGCCTCCTTCATTCTTCTTCTTACAATGCTTCTAGTAGAAGCTAAATTTAACTTCTTTTTAGGAACTACAATAATTGATTTTATAGCCTCCTTATCTGTATTTTCTTCTACTTTCCAAACCAAACGAATAGGTTCAACCACAAATGATTTTCCGTTAGAAAACATTTTTTTTATTGCTGTTTCATTGCACAGCTTTTGTTTTTTTGGAAACTTAAACATCTGATAAAATTACAAAAAAAGGAGCTCGAAAGCTCCTTTAAATTATTTATTTGAAAAGAAATTATCTTCTTCTTTTATTTGCTTCTTTTATGTATTGATCTAAGGCCATTGACATTGATGGCGCCTTTTTATTAGGAGCTGCAATATCTACTCTTAGACCATTTTCTTCAACTGATTTTATTGTTGTTGGGCCAAAAACTGCAAGTCTTGTTTCTCCTTGTTCAAAATTAGGAAAATTTTCTAACAGAGATTTAATTCCTGTTGGGCTAAAAAACACTAAAACATCATATTTTACATCTGTTAAGTCTGACAAATCAGAACAAGCTACTTTATACATTTGAGCTTTTGTATACTCTAAGCCACTTTCTTCTAATGACTTATTCATTTGTTTTTTAAGCACATCAGAACATGGGAATAGGAATTTTGAATCTTTATGTTTTTGCATAACAGGAATTAAGCTAGCAAGTGTTTGTTCTCCTGTAAACACCTTACGTTTACGGTAAGTAATAAAGTTTTGCAAATAATGTGCAATTGCTTCAGAAACACAAAAATACTTTGTAAAATCAGGAACCCTTAGTCTTAATTTATCCATCATTCCAAAATAATGATCCATAGCGTTTTTAGATGTAAAAATTACTGCATCATGGTTAAGGATAGAAATTCTTTGCTCTCTAAACTCTTGTGCTGTGATTTCTTCAACATGCATAAATGGTCTATAATCAATCTTTAATTTATGCTTTTGCTCAATAGTTGCGTATGGTGATTTTCCTTCAGGTTTTGGTTGTGAAATTAATATTGACTTTACTTTCTTCTTTTTTTCTGCCATTCCTTTGCCTTTTTATTAGTAAACCACTCCTTTTCCTAGTATTAGCAGTGGTGAAATTTCTAGCGCGCAAAGATATAAAAATATATAGAACTGTGAAAGTCCAAACCCACTTGTTCCTATCTTCCAAAGCCAAAATAGCTTCAGCAATAACAGCACCGCACAGACAAAACTGATTAAAACAAATAAAGTTGCAGTAACTTTAAAGGTAAAAAAATAGAGCATCACTACTAAGGGAAAGAGAAAAATACCTAAGGTTCTATCAAATAGAAAGGAAAAAAATATCCCTAATCTTGCAATATCTTTTAATATAAAGATTTTACCTAAAAACAGCATGAATCCCATTTTTAAAATAAAAAATAACATCACACCTCCTACCGTATAACCTACATCAAAAATAGAAGGTTTTGGAATTAACTTAAGTATAATTACTGAAAAATTAATCGTCATCAGTAAAAAGGTAATGAAATTTACTCTTTCAGTAAAAGCATTCTCTTCTCTTAAATATTGATTCGCATAGCGTTGGGCAAACACCCCCATATAAAGCAGTTTAGCATGCTTCCAATAAGATGATCTTAGTACAGCAAGCAACAAAAAAGAGATTGTAAGCAATACAACTATGATATCCTGATTAAAAATGGGTTTTGTTAACGCAATCATTATTCTTGTTATTCCGAATGCAAATATACCTTTTCAGAACTCATTTTTTAGCTTTAAAATACATACTTTTGCCAAAAAATTAACAATCGCTATGTCACAAGATTTATACCAAGCTCCTGATTATTTCCTTTTGGATGAACTCCTTACGGAAGAACACAAATTAATTAGAGATGCTGCAAGAGAATGGGTGAAAAGAGAAGTATCTCCAATAATAGAAGAAGCTTGTCAGAAAGCTGAATTCCCAAAACAAATTGTAAAAGGGTTAGGTGAAATTGGCGGTTTCGGACCGTACATCCCTGTAGAATACGGTGGAGCTGGATTAGACCAAATTTCTTACGGACTTATAATGCAAGAACTAGAAAGAGGAGATAGTGGAGTTCGTTCTACTTCATCTGTTCAATCTTCATTAGTTATGTATCCTATTTGGAAGTATGGTAGTGAAGAACAAAAAATGAAATTCTTGCCAAAATTAGCTACTGGTGAATTTATTGGTTGTTTCGGGTTAACTGAACCTGATCATGGTTCAAATCCTGGAGGAATGGTAACCAACATAAAAGATATGGGAGATCATTATCTTTTAAATGGAGCAAAAATGTGGATTTCAAATGCACCTTTTGCTGATGTTGCTGTTGTTTGGGCAAAAAATGAAGAAGGAAGAATTAAAGGGGTGTTAGTTGAAAGAGGAATGGAAGGATTCACCACTCCAGAAACACATGGAAAATGGAGTTTAAGAGCTTCTGCTACTGGGGAGTTAGTATTTGATAATGTAAAAATTCCTAAAGATAATATTTTACCAAACAAAGATGGATTAGGAGCTCCACTTGGCTGCTTAGATTCTGCAAGATATGGAATTGCTTGGGGAACAATAGGTACTGCAATGGACTGTTACGATACAGCACTTAGGTACGCAAAAGAGCGTATTCAATTTGGGAAGCCAATTGCAAGCTACCAATTACAACAAAAGAAATTAGCTGAAATGATTACTGAAATCACAAAAGCACAATTTTTAACTTGGCGCTTAGGTGTGCTAAGAAATGAAGGAAGAGCAACTTCTGCACAAATTTCAATGTGTAAGCGTAATAATGTAGATATGGCACTTAAGATTGCTCGTGAAGCAAGGCAAGTTTTAGGAGCTATGGGAATTACAGGAGAATATTCCATCATGAGACATATGATGAATTTAGAATCAGTAATTACTTATGAAGGAACACATGATATTCACTTGTTGATTACAGGAATGGATATTACGGGTGAAAACGCTTTTAAATAGCACATAATTAAATGAAAAATACATTTAGAATAATTGCATTTTTAGAAGGAATATCTTACATACTTCTTCTTTTTGTTGCTGTACCTATTAAATACAGTCTAGGAGATCCTGCTTATGTAAAATTATTAGGAATGCCACACGGTTTATTGTTTGTAGCCTATATTATTTTGGCTTACTTAATAAAAGAAAATGAAAATTGGGTAATTAAAGATTTAGGAATTGTATTACTTGCCTCTATCCTACCCTTTGGTACTTTTTATGTGGATTGGAAATATTTGAAAAAATAGGAATTTGAAAACGGACTTTAAAAGTCCTTTTTTTATTTGATTTTTTTGTATAATTGCTTTAAACAATTAAAATTAAATTATTATGATTTTTGGATGGTTTGTACTAAGTATTATTGTTGGATTTGTAGGTTCAGGTAGAAACATTGGATTCTGGGGAGCATTTTTTCTCTCTCTTATTCTTAGTCCACTTATTGGAATAGTTGTAACACTTATCTCAAAAAGTCCAGAAGAAGAGAGCTACAAAAGAGAAGTTCTAAAAACACAAGTGGCTCAAAAAGAAGCTTTAGAGAAGCTATCCTCAGAAAACACTGAGACAAAACTTTCAATAGCTGATGAAATAAAGAAGTTAGAGCAATTAAAAAATGATAATCTAATTAGTGAGGAAGAATTTAACACTTTAAAAAAGAAGATTATTAATAATTAGAATTTATGGAAATCGCTTTCATCTTAATTGTGTTAATCTTAATATCTATCTACCTAGTATATCTAGCCTTTAAAATTATTAGCGATACTTTTTCAAAAGATAAAAAGATGATGGAAAAAACAAGTAATATCTCTAAAAAAGCTAGGCTGTTTCACAAAGAAAAACACCTAACTCCCCAACAACTTAGCAGCTTCCAATAATTCTTTGTACCAAGCCTCTCCATATTTTCGGATGAGTGGTTCTTTTAAAAAAACATAAACAGGAATTTCTAATTCACTACCACATTTACAGGCAGGCGCACAGATTTTAATTTCTTCATAATTTACGGCATCAAAATCTCGGTATTCTTGTATGCGTATCGGAAATAAATGACAAGAAATTGGTTTCTTAAAATCTACTTTCCCATCATAATGAGCTTTTTCAATTGAACATTTTGAAATTCCATTTTCCTCAATTACAAAAGCACATTCTCTATTATTAACAAGCGGAGTAGTAACATCTCCCTCAATATCGAGTACAGCAACCCCTACTTCATCAACTACATCAATTCCTTTTTGTAACATATACGGCTTTACCTTTTCGTAAATATCCTCTAAAATATTTACTTCATTTTCCAGTAGTGGCGCTCCTGCATCTCCATCCACACAACACGCCCCTTTACACGCATTTAAATCGCACACAAAGTGCTTTTCAAAAACATCTAAAGAAATAATTTTATCCTCAACTTGAATCATGCCGCAAAACTACATAATAAAATAGGAGAATTACTATTTTTGCGCTATGGCAAATTATGAAGATATCTTTAAAAAAGTAGTGTCCCATGCAAAAGAGTATGGTTATGTTTTTCAATCCTCTGAAATTTATGATGGCTTGGCAGCAGCTTACGATTACGGACCTAATGGAGTAGAATTAAAAAACAATATTAAAAACTATTGGTGGAAATCAATGGTGAATATGCACGAGAATATTGTAGGATTAGATTCTTCTATTTTTATGCACCCTACTACTTGGAAAGCTTCAGGACATATTGATGCCTTTAACGATCCTTTGGTGGACAATAAAGACTCTAAAAAAAGATACCGTGCTGATGTATTAACTGAAGATCATATTGCTAAAATTGAAGCTAAAATTGACAAAGATGTAGCAAAAGCTGCCAAGCGTTTTGGGGAAGCTTTTAATAAAGAAGAATTCTTGGCTACCAATGGTAGAATTTTAGATAGACAAAAGCAAATTGATGCCATAAACGAGAAAATGAATACTTCCCTTTCTTCAGGAGATTTGGAAGGAGTAAAAGCATTGATTGAAGAGTTGGATATAAAATGCCCAGTTTCAGGAACTAATAATTGGACGGATGTTCGTCAGTTTAACCTAATGTTTAAAACACAAATGGGAGCTACTGATGATGGTGCTACTGATTTGTACTTACGACCAGAAACTGCCCAAGGTATTTTTGTAAACTTCCTAAATGTACAGAAAACTGCCCGCATGAAAATTCCTTTTGGGATTGCTCAAATCGGGAAAGCCTTCCGTAATGAGATTGTAGCGCGCCAGTTTATTTTCAGAATGCGTGAGTTCGAACAAATGGAAATGCAATTTTTTGTTCGCCCAGGAGAAGAAATGAAATGGTACAAATACTGGAAAGAATTCCGTATGAAATGGCATAATTCACTAGCAATGGGAGAAGATAATTACCGTTTTCATGACCATGAAAATTTAGCACATTATGCCAATGCTGCTACCGATATTGAATTCAAATTCCCATTCGGATTTAAAGAGTTAGAAGGAATCCATTCTCGTACTGATTTTGACTTGAAAGCACATCAAGAACATTCTGGGAAAAAATTACAATATTTTGATCCTGAATTAGGAGAAAGCTATGTCCCCTATGTAGTAGAAACTTCTATCGGCTTGGACAGAATGTTCCTTACCGTACTAAGTCATGCTTTCCGTGAAGAAAAATTAGAAAATGGAGAAAGTAGAGTAGTCCTAAAAATTCCTGCAGTTTTAGCACCTATAAAAGCAGCTATTCTTCCGTTAACTAAGAAAGATGGAATGCCTGAAAAAGCAAGAGAAATAATGAAAATGTTACAGCTTGATTTCAATTGCCAGTATGAAGAAAAGGATTCGATCGGGAAAAGATACAGAAGACAAGATGCAATTGGAACTCCTTTCTGTATTACAGTTGACCATCAAACTTTAGAAGACAATACGGTTACTTTACGAGATAGAGATACTATGATACAAGAAAGAATCTCAGTAGAGAAACTAC
>JABJNS010000042.1 GCA_018664745.1 Flavobacteriales bacterium
ATCAAAAGCTTCACCTGCTGCATCATCAATAGTTGTACCTATAACCTCCATTTTATTAGGGCTATCAACTTGTACAATTTGAGTATGACCGCCTGAAACGGTAAGGCATAAAAATGGGAATTGAGGCATTGTTTCTTCCTCATCTATAAAGTGAGAAAGGATATGGCCTTGCATATGGTTTACGGCTATAAGCGGAATATCCATTCCCATAGCAAAGGATTTTGAAAAAGAACTTCCTACTAAAAGGGAACCTAAAAGTCCAGGTCCTTTAGTAAAAGCAATAGCGGTAATATCTTCTTTATTTATATTTGCCTTTTTGATAGCAGCATCTACTACAGGAATAATGTTTTGTTGATGCGCTCTTGAAGCAAGTTCAGGTACAACTCCACCATATTGGGTATGTACTTCTTGGTTAGCTACTATATTAGATAGTATTTTTTGTCCTTGTAAAATAGCAGCAGAAGTATCATCACAAGATGATTCTATTCCTAAAATTAAAGGCGTTTTATTCATCTAGTTTTTTGAATGAATGCCCTAATTTATCTCTTTTAGTTTTTAGATAAAATTCATTATGGATATTAGAATCTATTTCAAGTGCTACACTTTCAACTATTTCAATTCCATACCCCATCAGTCCAACTCTTTTTTTAGGGTTATTGCTCAGTAATCTGATTTTAGTTACTTCCATAGCTCTTAATATTTGTGCGCCAACACCATAGTCTCTATCGTCAGCATTAAATCCTAAGTCAGCATTTGCCTGAACTGTATCACGTCCTTTTTCTTGTAATTCGTAAGCCTTTAATTTGTTAAGTAATCCTATTCCTCTTCCTTCTTGATTCATGTAGACTAATACTCCTTTTCCATCTGTCTCAATTTGTTGTAATGCTGATTGTAATTGGTGTCCACAATCACATCTGCAAGAACCAAATATATCGCCTGTCATACAAGATGAGTGTACTCTTACAAGTACATCTTCATCCTTTTTCCATTCTCCTTTATATACAACTAGATGTAGCTGTCCATTAGTAGTTTGCTTGAAGGCTTTCATCTTAAAATCACCATAATCAGTTGGTAATTGTATGTCAGCTTCTTCAGTAATAAGAGATTCATTTTTTATTCTATATTCAATTAAATCTTTAATTGTAATGAATTTTAAATCAAACTTCTTAGCAATTTTGTGTAATTCTGGCGTTCTGGCCATTGAACCATCTTCATTCAATATCTCAACAATAACTCCAGCAGGTTCTAGTCCTGCAAGTCTAGCTAAATCAACTGCTGCTTCAGTATGTCCTGCTCTTCTTAATACTCCTCCTTTTCGTGCTTTTAAGGGGAAAATATGACCAGGTTTTCCTAGCTCAGCAGGGTTGATGTTTGGGTCAACAAGTGCCTTTACTGTTTTTGCTCTATCTGATGCCGAAATTCCAGTGGTACAACCATGTCCCATCAAATCAACTGAAATGGTAAAAGGCGTTTCATAGGCAGCTGTATTTTTCCCAATCATCAGTTCCAACCCTAATTCTTGACATCTGCTTTCAAGTAGAGGTGTACAAATTAAACCTCTACCATGTGTTGCCATGAAATTAATCATTTCAGGAGTTGCCATTTCAGCAGCAGCTACAAAATCACCTTCATTTTCTCTGTTTTCATCATCAATAACGATAACGACTTTCCCTGCTTTAATATCCTGAATTGCTTCTTCTATAGTGTTGAAACTCATATTGTAAATTTATGGGGCAAAAATACTAAGATTTACTGTATTTTTCTCTTTTTAATGAATTGATTAACGCTTTTTAATAAAGAGCTAAAATCAAATAGTTGAGCATCATTTTTAGCCTTATAAATTAAAAATAAAGCAATGGGTGCAAATACTATATTTGCTAACCATATACCTTTATAAGCTTCTATGGTTAGTTCTTTTGCTGATTTTTCACCAATTGTATTTAATACATGAAAAAAAACAAAAAATAATACTGAAACTAATACAGGTAAGCCAAAACCACCTTTCCTTATGATTGATCCTAATGGTGCTCCAATCAAAAATAAAAGTAAGCAAGCTATAGCTAAGCTAATTTTTCTATGCCATTCAATATTATGCTTAGTAATAATTATTTTACGATATTCTAAATCATTCTTATTTGATTTTGCTATTGATTTTAAGGTTTGTATTTTGTTTATAGCAATATCATATTGCTGTTTCTTTTTTATAGTGGTAAGGTCTTCAGAATTGACTAAGCTATCTGTTTGAGAATTATGTCTGTATTTATCAGTAATATTTTTAGTAAATGTTCCTTTTCTCTCTTCAAATTTAGCGTATAATGAGTCAATAGCAGTTGCTAATTGCTGATTACTTAGCATTGCATAATGGCCTTTATACAGTGTCTCACTATTATTTATTGTGCTAAAACTAGATAAGTCAAAACGGATTAAATCCTCTTTAAAATGAGTAGTTCGATAGGGGTTGGATCCGTTTCTTTTCTTTTCAGGAATATCAATATAGGAATGACCATTATATAAAATGAGTTCCAAAAACTTTTCATCTTTTGTTAATTGCATTATTCCGCTTTTGGAAATTATAACTTTATCATTCCCATTCTTAGCTGTATGGTCATAAATGATAATATCATTTAAGGTTTTTCCGTCAGCATCCTTTTCAGCTACTTTTATACTGAACCCTTCAATATCTTTATAAAAAATTCCTTCTTTAATATTAAGTGCTGGTTTTTTCTTTTGAATATCATAAATCATACTTCCATTCTTAAGATTTGCAATGGGCATTACATAATTTGAAAATAAGAAAGAACCATAACTTATAATAATTACAAATATAGTAAGAGGAAAAAGGATTCTAATTAATGAAATTCCTGAAGATTTTAAAGCAACTAATTCATAGTTTTCACCTAGTTTTCCAAATACCATTACTGATGCAATTAGCATAGCAATAGGGAGTGCAACTGGCACAAAACGAGCAGAGGCATAAAAAATAAGCTCAGCTATTTGAGTAAATTCAAGTCCTTTTCCGACTAGATCATCAACATACTTCCAAAGGAATTGCATAAGCAATATGAAAATGGCAATAAAGAATGTTGCTATAAAAGGACCTAAAAATGATTTTATTAGGAAAAGGTGTAGCCGTTTCATAAAGAAAATAAATTAAAAATTATGAACCAATTGCTCTTTTCAGCTGGCTAATTTGTTTTTCCCATAGTTGAGATTGTTCTTCTTGCTCTTGCGCATCTTCTGCAAAATCAGTAATAATTAAAGATACATCTGATGTCATTTCATCAATTTGAATGAAGAACTCAAAATAATCTTCTTTTGTATCATTTTCTTCCCATTTAAACCTAATAAACTGGTTGGTTTTTAATTTTAATAATTTAGCATCTTGCTCGCTTCCATCCCAAAAGAAGGTAAAAACCTTATCCTTTATTACCACATCATCAGCAAACCATTCAGCTAGTCCACTAGCAGTGCTAAGCCGTTTGTACAATATATTCACTGAGGAATTTATTGGGAATTCTAATGTGTATTTTGTTAAATCTGACATATAAATTTAATGTGCTGTCGGCAAATATACCCTTATTTTAAGTAAAAAATTATCTCTTAAAAATTTATTTTAAAAATGTAGTAAATTACATTCTATAATAAGTGAAAATAATATATTTGCACCCTTAAAATTTTGGCGTGGTAGCTCAGTTGGTTAGAGCGCAGGATTCATAACCCTGAGGTCGGGAGTTCAAATCTCCCTCACGCTACAAAAAAGAAAAGGGAAGCATTTGCTTCCCTTTTTCTATGTTTTCTATATTCTAATTACTCAATAATTATTTTTTTCTCTACTGTTCCATCATCATAAATGTAGAAAAGAGGTGTATTCTTTTCTGAGGAAGTTTCCTTCCCTAAGATATTTATGATTTTTTTAATTTTAGTAGTTTTTGAAACTTCATTAATTCCTGTATAGATAAAATTAATGAATGCAGTGTCAGAAACACAATTATTTGCATCAGTTACAATACACCAATAATTCCCACTAGTGGAAGGAGTAATTATTTGAGAAGATTCTGCTGTACTCCATTCAAATGCAAAAGGGCTAGTTCCTCCAGTTACTACAGCTTCTAAGTCATTGGTGGATTGATTTATCTGAACAGTAGAAGCATATACACAACTTCCATCATCACTATTGTTAGCAGGATCATAATTACAAGCTAAAGCATCAGTACAACCGTAAATACCAAGTACACCAACATTATTTACTAGATTTAATACTTCATAGATTCTAGGGTTTAAGTACCCTTGTACTGTATCTAAGTACGCATTACCATTTGAAGGAGACATATTTGGGTTTCCTAATATTGAATTAGCAGCACCATATCCAGCAGGAGCACTATTTACAGCTTGGAACATTGCATCATAAGTTGAGTTGTCCCACCAATCCCATGGTGAACCTTGTTCTTCTTCTAACTCGCCAAAAGCATTTGGAGTAGTAGAAGGAGGAGGTGTTTTAAAAACATATAAACCTTCTAAACCACCATTGTTTACATTGGCAGCAGTTGTGTAAACATCATTAATTCCTGCTAAAGCAAAAGGGTCATTGTTTAAATATAAGTTAGAATAACTTTGTACAGTTCTACTTCCCATTACTTCAACAACAAAATCACCAGTTGTAGGAACAATTACATCTCCTGTATCAATTGGTCCATAAGGATCGTTTTCACAATGGAAAGATACGATAGGTACATCACCTGCTTGTAACCAAGAAATATCAGCAATAGCACCTCCTAAGTTAAATACCATATTTACATCATTACTATAAGTAGGGTTATTAGGAATATTCCATAATTCATCTTGTGCTGTAGGAGAGGCTGCAGCAGGTAACCATGCGGAATCTGTTCCATCAGGGTTTCCAAAAAATGGAGGATATACATAAGGACTTGGTGGAGTAGTATTGAAATTAATGAATTTAGGAAGCATAAGTTCAGTTGCAGGATCGTCAAGAGTAGAATATCCTAAAGAGATATATGCTCCAGTTCCTTGTCCTCCTAATACAATTTTAGTTGGGTCAATTCCATGAGGATTTCCATTATCTTCAGTCATTCTCATATATCTAACCATAGCTTTAGCATCTTGTATTCCTCTGTAAGCAGCTTGCAAAAGAGAGGATGTTCTTACATCTTGATCAGTAGAAGTTGGATTCCATCCTAGTCGATTATCCATTGCAACAGCAACATATCCTTTTTTTGCCCATCTTGTACACTGTTCAACTATTGAAAGATCAGTTTTAGATCCTGTAGGCTGACCATTAAGTACAGGAGGTAAAAAACTTCCTGTATGTACTAATACAATTACAGGTCGGTTTACAATACTATCTCCTGTAGGTTCATAAATATCACATTTTAAAGTTGCAGGAACAGGAGGTAAACTTTGCAACATTGGTAATATACTTGTATTAGTTGCATAAGTTACATCAGAAGTAACATTAACTGCAGAAAATACATCATCTAGATATCTAGTTTGTGCACTTGCTGTAAAGCTAAAACTGATAAAGGCAATGGCAAGTATCGATTGTAAAGTTGTTTTCATAATTATGTAGTATTGATTAGTAATCTACAATAATACGAAAAAATTAGTTGAGTTCAAATAGGAGGGAGCAATAAGTCATTCTTCCTATGTATGGACCTCCATAAACTTCATAATGCTTATTGTTAAGTACATTGGATGAACCTACTTTTAAAGTAGCATTTAGTTCAGGTAGTTTTTTACTTACTTGTACATCAACCAAATCATAGGTAGGCACATCTCCTGTAAACTGAGGAGAACCTTCATAAGTAAAACCTTCCACCCATTTGTA
>JABJNS010000043.1 GCA_018664745.1 Flavobacteriales bacterium
ATGCCTTCAGCAGTAGGTTACCAACCAACATTAGCAACTGAGATGGGAACAATGCAAGAGCGAATTACTTCTACTAAAAACGGATCAATTACATCTGTAAAGTATTCAGCAATTGTTAGTCCTGAAAGTGCTACTCTTGCTCTTGCTCCAGGAGGCTCATTCATTTGCCCGAAAACAAATGTTGCTTTTGAGTCAGCCATTTTTTCTCTATCAATTTTTGATAAATCCCATCCTCCTTCTTCCATAGAGTGGTTAAAGTCCTCACCATAATTAATAATTCCTGACTCTAACATCTCTCTCATTAAGTCATTCCCTTCTCTTGTTCTTTCACCAACACCTGCAAATACTGAAAGTCCACCATGTCCTTTTGCAATATTGTTAATTAGCTCTTGGATAAGTACAGTTTTACCTACACCAGCACCACCAAATAAACCAATTTTACCACCTTTTGCGTATGGCTCAATTAAGTCAATTACTTTAATACCCGTAAATAATACTTCAGTTGCAGTTGATAAATCTTCAAATTTAGGTGCATCTCTGTGGATTGGTAAACCGTTAGTACGGTCTAAGTTCTCCATTCCGTCAATTGCATCTCCAATAACATTGAAAACTCTTCCTTTAATATTTTCTCCAGCAGGCATTTTAATAGGTGCTCCAGTAGCAAGTACTGCAGTTCCTCTACTAATACCATCAGTAGTTTCCATTGCAATAGCTCTTACTGTATCTTCACCAATATGTTGTTGGCATTCTAATACTAATTTACTTCCATCAGTTCTAGTAATTTCTAATGAATCATAAATATTTGGTAATCCAGCTTCATTATTTTCGAATGTAACATCAATTACAGGCCCAATAATTTGTGATACTTTTCCAGTGTTTGTTGACATTTTTATATCTTTTAAAGTCGTTAAAATACTTAATTTAAATCGGCTGCAAATTTACTATTTTTAAATTGTATTGTGCTAATAATAATAGGATTAAATTAATTGTTAATTTTGAACACTTTTTCAACAAAGCTAAAACTAAAATAAATAAGTGAAAGTATACCATTCAATCGAGCAGTTTCCATCTGATATTAAAACCACTTTAACCATTGGTACTTTTGATGGGGTGCATAAAGGACATAAGCATGTACTTAAAAGGTTAAATGAAACGGCTAAAAAGGAGGGGTGCGAAAGCGTTTTGCTTACTTTTTATCCGCACCCAAGGCATGTTTTATACACAGATAATCAGGAATTAAAATTACTTAATACCATTGAGGAAAAAATTGAGGAGTTAAAAAAATCAGGAATACAGCATTTTGTTATTCATGAATTTACAAAAGAGTTTTCAAGAACAAAATCAGTAAATTTTATTAGGGATTTATTAGTAAATAAATTAAAAATGAACCAAATGGTAGTTGGTTATGATCATCATTTTGGTAGGAATAGGGAAGGTTCTTATGATGAGTTAAAAGAGTTTTCGGAGCTATATAACTTTAAATTAGAGCAAATTCCACCACAAGATGAAGGAGATGTTACCGTAAGTTCTACTAAAATTAGGAAACTATTGAGTTCTGGTGATATAGAAAAAGCAAATGTTTATTTGGGTTATGCTTATTCAATTAATGGAAAGGTTGTAAAGGGAAATGAGATAGGGAGAACAATTGATTTTCCTACAGCAAATATTTTAGTAGAAAACAATTGGAAATTAATTCCTGCTGATGGAGTTTATGCTGTTAAGTTAAAGTTGGGTGAAGAACAATACTTTGGTATGTTGAATATTGGTAAAAGACCAACAATATATGATAAACAACATGTAATAGAAGTGCATATTTTTGATTTTTCAAAAATTATTTATGGTAGTGAAATAAAAGTTGAGTTTGTAAAACGAATTAGAGATGAAAAGCAATTTAATAATTTACAACTTTTGAAAAAACAGCTACAAGTAGATGAAAATAATTGTAGGAATTTATTTAGAATAGCATAGAAATGAAAAAAGAGGGTGGAACAAGTATAACCACCCTCTAAAAATCCAGTAGTTCTGTCTTTTGGGAAAGACATATACTGAACGAAAAGTCTATAACAAGAACACTATTGCTAGTGAAAAGGAAATAAGGATAATCAAAAAGACTAAATACGAAATTTCAGATTTAGCCATTAAGATTTACTCTCTGCTGTTGTAGGTAGAAATAATGATGCTACCCCAAATACTAATATCATTTTAAAAATCATACTGCAAGTATAAGAAGTGTTTCGGAATTGATTTGTAAGTAACTACACCTACGTATAATACGTATATATGAATTTTGCAATAATTTGATATTAAGTATTATACATTAAAAATAAGTTGATTTTTATTTATTTTTTATGGTGAATAATTTATTTTTCATGGCGATTTTTATTAGTCCAACTGTACTTGTTACACCTAATTTTAAAATCAAGTTCTTTTTATGAGTTTCAACAGTACGCTTACTAATATCTAGTTTTAAAGCAATATCGCTATTGCTAACTTCTTCAGTGATGAGTTTTAAAATTTGTTTTTCTCTGTTAGTTAAGGTTATATCCCTTAATTCCTTGTCATTAGATTTGATGTTAGATTGTATGAATTTGCTTTGTGTGTTGCTGATATATTTTTTACCTTTCATACAATCTTCTATAGCATTTAATATTTCCTCTTTCCCAGAGTTCTTACTTATATATCCGTCAGCACCTCCTTTTAATGCTTTATTGATGATGTATTTTTCTTCATACATACTAAGCATCATTATCTTTATGTCAGGGTATAGTTTTTTTATCTTTTTAGTCAATGTTATTCCATCCATAATTGGCATATTGATATCAGAAATTACTAAATCAGGTTTTTGTGTTTTTAAAACATCTAGAACTTCTTGTCCATTTTTGCAGTTTGCAATTACATTAATAGTATTACTACTAATGAGTGCTGTTATTCCCTCTAAGAAGATAGAATGGTCGTCAGCAATTATGATATTAGTTTTTTTATTAGTTTCCAAAATTTATGCTTTTCTATTTAAAA
>JABJNS010000044.1 GCA_018664745.1 Flavobacteriales bacterium
ACTATTGAGTGGGAGTAATAACACGCCCTACAACCCCCATTCCTACGCTGTTTCCCTTGTTGTAAAGATGTTGTAAAGACGCATTCCTTCGTCTTTGTTGTAAACATTGTTGCAAAGTCTTGCAACTATTACATTTCATAAGTAACAATGTGTTTAATTTTAATTTAAAATTTACACATGAAATATAGAGCAGAAATTGATGGCTTAAGAGCATTGGCGGTATTGCCGGTTATACTTTTTCACGCTGGCTTTGAGTGGTTTAGTGGTGGTTTCGTAGGTGTAGACGTTTTCTTTGTGATTAGTGGTTACTTGATTACAACCATCGTAATTTCTGAGATAGCTGAAGGAAAATTCAGCATCGTAAATTTTTATGAACGTCGTGCTCGAAGAATTCTTCCCGCATTATTCTTTGTTATGGCCGCGTGCTTGCCATTTGCTTGGCTGTGGCTAATGCCAAATGACCTAAAGGATTTTGGGCAAAGCCTGGTTGCGGTATCCATATTCTCTTCCAATTTCCTTTTTTGGCTGGAAAGTGGCTACTTCGATACTGCTGCTGAGTTGAAGCCACTACTTCATACTTGGAGCCTGGCCGTTGAGGAGCAGTACTACATATTATTTCCAATTTTCTTAATGCTCACTTGGAAACTGGGTATTAGGTGGATCTTAATTTTACTGTCAGTTTTATTTTTACTTAGTTTAGGAGTCGCTCAATGGGGTGCCTATAATTTTCCCACTGCCGCATTCTTCTTACTTCCAGCAAGAGGCTGGGAATTACTCGTTGGTGTATTTGCTGCCTTTCACCTTAAGTACAATACTCACATAAAATCTCATATCGTAAATCAACTGTTAAGTCTGCTTGGCTTTGGAATGATTGCTTATTCAATTATTGCTTTTGATGAAACAACACCTTTTCCAAGTTTGTATGCTTTGATTCCCACAATTGGAACAGGATTGTTGATTTTATGCGCTGTTCCAAAAACTTATGTTCATAAATTACTCAGTATGAAATTTATTGTTGGCATTGGCCTGATTTCCTACAGCGCTTATTTATGGCATCAGCCTCTATTGGCATTTGCCAGGCATAGACTTTTAGGAGATGTTTCAGAGTTAATTCTTATTACTTTATGTATAACTTCATTGGTGATGGCTTGGTTTAGTTGGAAGTTTATTGAAGCTCCTTTTAGAGATATAAAAGTTTATAGCCGAAAATCGATATTTTTGATGTCTTTTTTTTCAATAATTCTTTCTTTATCTATTGGAGGGCTTTTACACATCACTAAAGGAGCTGAATACCGCACCCCTTCTTATATATCTTTCAAAGACACCGCAATGCATGATTCAAACGGTATTTGCTTCGGTCGGGCACATAGTTACTGCAATATCAGCTCAATGGATAAAAAAATAGTAGTTGTAGGTGACTCTACTGCTCAAGCTTTAGCCTCATCAATTAGCAATATGGCACCTAATTTCTCAGTAGTACCAATGTTATCTGCGGGCTGTGTTCTTGTGCAAGGTTATGATTTATATGAAGGACCAATTAAGCAAGAAAACTGTTCAGCATCGGTAGCAGAGAAAAAGATGCAGTTAATTCAATCCTTTGATGGCGCTATTGTTGTTTATGCTGGCATGTTCTCAAAATTATTGACTGGAGAAACTGTAAATAATTTTCAACGACAACAGGCTTGGAGAAAAAGATATATATCAACCTTTGGGGGGGGCGAACTCCGCTCTTCAATGATTGAGACAATTAAAAAATTACTTGAGATAAGTGATCAGGTTTTCTTAGTGCAGTCCTATGAATTTGGTATCGACGCTCAAAAAGCAGCACACTTAAAATATTCCTTTGAAGATCTGTCGATTTCCAAAGATGCTTTAAAGGATTTACATAGGCCTGGTATTGAGCTTTCAGAAGAAATACAAGAGTCTAAAAACCTTATCATTATTAATCCCTCTGATCATCTATGCTCTATAGATTCTCAGTGCTCACCTTTAAGTAGTGAAGGAGAACCTCTTTTTATTGATACAACGCACCCCTCCTTTAAGCTTTCTGATTTGATAGCAAGAGAGATAATTGAGCAAATTAATTAATAGTGTGGAGCACTTTTTATACATAGTTCTCCTCTTTTAGTTAAACATAATTATAAGTGTAAACTTTACAACAGCAGAAATGCTAAACTGCTGATATTAAAAGGATTTTAAGATACTGAGACACACAGAAATAAACCACAAATGTTGTAAAGATGTTGTAAAGACAGATTTGCCCCTCGCAAACCGTTGCTACATAAGGGCTTGTAAAACTGTGACTATTGAGTGGGAATAGTCTGTCGCCCTACAACCCCCATTCCTACGCTGTTTCCCTTGTTGTAAAGATGTTGTAAAGACGCATTCCTTCGTCTTTGTTGTAAACATTGTTGTAAAGTTCTGCTACTATTACACTTCATTATTGTATCAAGTATCTAATACAACTTACTTGAATATGATACATTCCAAACTACACCTATAATGGAAGTAGTTAAAAAATAAGGAATGTATATATGGGACAAGCAATATTGAAAGTTGATTATGTAAATAAAAAACTAATAACAGAACAACAAAACAACTCTGACTTCTACAAAAATAAACACGAACTTTGCGATGGCGAAGTAACTATGTTTGAACGAGTATGAAGAAAAGTATACGAACATACACACATAAGTTACTTAAGAAAGCAGACAGAAACATAGAAGAGGTAGCAAAAGGGCAATTTGGCTTTGGTGTTTACAAGAAATTGTTAACTGTTAAAGAACAATAAATCTGATATAAGGTTAAAATTTGCACATGAAATATAGAGCAGAAATTGATGGCTTAAGAGCGCTGGCAGTATTGCCGGTTATACTTTTTCACGCAGGCTTTGAATGGTTTAGTGGTGGTTTTGTAGGTGTAGACGTTTTCTTTGTGATTAGTGGATACCTAATTACAACCATCATTATTTCTGAGATGGCTCAAGGAAAATTCAGCATTGTTAATTTTTATGAGCGCCGTGCTCGACGAATTCTCCCCGCACTATTTTTTATGATGGCTGCTTGCTTGCCCTTTGCTTGGCTATGGTTAGCACCAAATGACCTTAAAGATTTTGGGCAAAGCTTGGTTGCTGTGTCTACATTCTCTTCTAATATTTTATTTTGGTCAGAGAGTGGCTACTTCGATACTGCCGCTGAACTTAAACCTCTGCTCCATACCTGGAGTCTGGCCGTTGAAGAGCAGTACTACATATTATTTCCAATTTTCTTAATGCTCACTTGGAAACTGGGTATTAGGTGGATCTTAATCTTATTATCTATAGTTTTTTTCATTAGTTTAGGAGTCGCTCAATGGGGCGCTAATTATTATCCTTCTGGTGCCTTCTTTTTATTGCCAGCAAGAGGCTGGGAATTACTCGTTGGTGTATTTGCTGCCTTTCACCTTAAGTACAATACTCACAAAAAATCTCATATCGTAAATCAACTGTTAAGTCTGCTTGGCTTTGGAATGATTGCTTATTCAATTATTGCTTTTGATGAAACTACTCCTTTTCCAAGTTTGTATGCTTTGATTCC
>JABJNS010000006.1 GCA_018664745.1 Flavobacteriales bacterium
AAAAACAAAATTTAATTCAAGAATAATGGAAAAAAAAGTTCACGATTTTTTGAATGGGGTAACTGAAAAAAACTCAAACGAAAAAGAATTTTTACAAGCTGTAGAAGAAGTAGCAGAAGCTGTTATTCCTTTTATAGAGGAAAATAAAGAGTATCAAGGTAAAAAATTATTAGAACGAATGGCTGAGCCAGAACGGACTATAATGTTTAGAGTTTCTTGGACTGATGACAGTGGTGAAATTCAAGTAAATCGTGGATATAGAGTGGAGTTTAATTCTGCAATAGGACCTTATAAAGGGGGTTTAAGATTTCACCCTTCTGTAAACTTATCTATTCTTAAGTTTTTAGGATTTGAGCAAGTATTTAAAAACTCTTTAACAACATTGCCTATGGGTGGTGGTAAGGGTGGTTCTGATTTTAATCCTAAAGGAAAATCGGATAATGAAGTAATGAAATTCTGTCAATCATTTATGACTGAATTATGTCGTCATATTGGACCAAATACAGATGTTCCTGCTGGAGATATTGGTGTTGGAGGTAGAGAAATTGGCTTTATGTTCGGGCAATACAAAAGAATAAGAAACGAATTTACGGGTGTACTTACGGGTAAAGGAATGACTTGGGGTGGTTCTTTAATTCGCCCAGAAGCTACTGGATACGGAAATGTATATTTTGCACAAAATATGTTAGCCGTAAAAGGAGATTCTTTTGCTGGAAAAACGGTTGCTATTTCTGGTGCTGGAAATGTAGCTCAATATGCTTGTCAAAAAGCAACAGAACTTGGTGCTAAAGTGGTAACACTTTCTGATTCTTCAGGTTATATTTATGATGCTAACGGAATTGATGCTGAAAAATTAGCATTTGTAATGGAGCTTAAAAATGTAAAGAGAGGAAGAATTAAAGAGTATGCTGACAAATTTGGTTGTGAGTTCCATGCAGGAAGACCATGGTCAGTAAATTGTGATATTGCTTTGCCTTGTGCTACACAGAATGAGTTGAATGATGCAGAAGCAAAAACTTTGGTAGCTAACGGATGTATGTTGGTTTCGGAAGGAGCTAATATGCCAACAACTCCTGAGGCAGTTGAGGTATTCCAAAATGCAAAAATATTATTTGCTCCAGGAAAAGCATCTAATGCTGGTGGGGTAGCTACTTCAGGTTTAGAGATGAGCCAAAATTCATTAAGAATGAACTGGACTAGAGAAGAGGTAGATACTAAGTTGCAACAAATTATGCAAGATATTCATGCTTCATGTGTGGAATATGGTACTGAAGGTAATCATGTTGATTATGTAAAAGGAGCTAATATTGCAGGGTTTGTGAAAGTGGCTGATGCTATGTTAGATCAAGGAGTAGTTTAAAATAGATTTTAGTATTAAGATATTAGATTAAGGAGGCTTTTGCCTCCTTTTTTTATTTGTGTACTTTTGCTCTCCCAAAAAATAAAATTATGTTAGGAAAATTCCAAAAGCAATTACAAGATGAATTAGCAAGTATTGAAGATGCTGGTTTGTTCAAAAAAGAAAGAATAATTACCAATCCTCAAGGAGCAAGCATTCGTGTAAGTACTGGTGAGGAGGTGTTGAATTTTTGTGCAAACAACTATTTAGGATTGTCTTCTCATCCTGATGTAATACAGGCCGCTAAAGATGCTTTGGATACGCATGGTTACGGAATGTCATCTGTGCGTTTTATTTGTGGTACGCAAGATATTCATAAAAACCTAGAAGCAAAAATTTCTAATTTCTTAGTAATGGAGGATACTATATTGTATGCAGCAGCTTTTGATGCGAATGGTGGGGTGTTTGAGCCTTTGTTTGGAAAAGAAGATGCTATTATTTCTGATTCCTTGAATCATGCTTCTATTATTGATGGGGTGCGTTTGTGCAAGGCAGCTCGTTATCGTTATGCGAATAATGATATGGCGGATTTGGAAGCGCAATTGATAAAAGCACAAGATCAAAGGAACCGTATTATTGTTACTGATGGTGTTTTTTCTATGGATGGGTATTTGGCACAATTGGATAAAATTTGTGACTTGGCCGAAAAATATGATGCCTTAGTAATGGTAGATGATTCTCATTCTACAGGTTTTGTAGGAAAAACAGGTAGAGGAACGCATGAGCATTGTGGAGTTATGGGAAGGGTGGATATTATTACTTCTACATTAGGAAAAGCTTTGGGGGGTGCAATGGGAGGTTTTACTTCAGGTAAAAAGGAAATTATAGATATGTTGCGTCAAAGGTCTCGTCCGTATTTATTTTCTAATTCTTTAGCGCCTTCTATTGTTGGTGCAGCCACTAAGGTGATAGATTTGTTGAGTAACACAACCAACTTGCGTGATAAATTGGAAGAAAATACAAGTTATTTTAGAGCAAAAATGACGGAAGCAGGTTTTGATATTAAAGAAGGAGTACATGCTATTGTTCCTGTAATGCTTTATGATGCAAAGCTTTCTCAAATTATGGCAGATAAGTTGCTGGCAGAAGGAATTTATGTTATTGGTTTTTTCTTCCCGGTTGTACCGAAAGAACAAGCAAGAATTAGGGTTCAAATTTCAGCAGCACATAGCCGTGAAAACTTGGATAAAGCTATAGCTGCTTTTACTAAGATTGGAAAGGAATTAAATGTTATAAACAATAATAGTTAATAATATTTTGCAGGAATAGAAAAAAGTGTAATTTTGCAGCCCTTTTATAAAGGACTAAAAAACATATATATAGTGGATACATTAAGTTACAAAACATTATCAGCAAATAAAGAAACAGCAAACAAAGTATGGTTTGTTATTGATGCTGAAGGACAAACTCTAGGAAGAATGGCATCAAAAGTTGCCAAAGTTTTAAGAGGAAAATACAAAACAAATTTTACTCCTCATGCTGATTGTGGTGATTATGTAATCATCATTAATGCAGGTAAAATTGTTATGACAGGAAATAAAATGGAAGATAGAAGAATCTTTTCTCACACAGGATATCCTGGTGGACAAAAAAGAATTTCTCCTGCTGAAATGCTAGCGAAAAACGAAACTTCTGTTGTAAAACATGCAATTAGAGGAATGTTACCTAAAACTAAATTAGGAGCAGCAATCTTAAAAAACTGTTATATATATGCTGGTGCTGAGCACGATCAAGAAGCTCAAAAACCAACAACTCTTAACTTAAACGACTTAAAATAATCATGGAGACAATTCACACAATTGGTAGAAGAAAAGCATCTGTTGCAAGAATCTACATGTCAGAAGGAAAAGGAAATATTACTGTAAACGGTAAAGACTTTAAAGAATACTTTCCTGTTGATACTATGCAGTTTAAGTTAGAACAACCATTCAACATTACTGATGTTGCTGGAAAGTTTGATGTAAAAGTAAATGTTAATGGAGGTGGTACTACAGGACAAGCTGAGGCTATCCGTTTAGCAATTTCAAGAGCACTTTGCGAATTAGACCCTGAAAACAGAGTTACATTAAAGCCAGAAGGAATGCTTACAAGAGATTCAAGAGTTGTTGAGCGTAAAAAACCTGGTCAGAAAAAAGCAAGGAAGAAATTCCAGTGGGTTAAAAGATAGAAACAATCAATTTATTAATAAATGTTTAGCATCTAAACTGTTAGGACAAGTCAATAACTTCTACC
>JABJNS010000045.1 GCA_018664745.1 Flavobacteriales bacterium
ACTGGTCCTTTATCACCTTCACCTGCTTCAAAATTAACTGCAGCTCCTTCTTCCAAAGTTTTGTATCCTTCTACTTGAATTTCTTGAAAATGAGCAAAGTAGTCAGTTCCGTCTGAACCTTCAATGAAACCATACCCTTTACTTGCGTTAAACCATTTTACTGTTCCTTCCATAATTGTTTTTTTAAATTTATATTATTACTATGTGGGAACAACCCCACAAAAACTGGCGCAAATATAGTAAAATTTTAATAAATGACTCTTTTTGCAGACAATAAGGTATTTTTCAAGAGAATAGCAATAGTCATTGGCCCCACTCCACCAGGAACTGGGGTGATATAACTACACTTATTTTTAACATCTTCAAAATCAACATCCCCTAGTAATTTCCAACCACTTTTTGTTTTATCTGACTTTACTCTTGTTATTCCTACATCAATAATAGTAACCCCTTGTTTTACCATATCAGTAGTAACAAACTCTGCTTTTCCTAAGGCTACAATAAGAATATCAGCTGTTTTTGTTATCTCATTTAAGTTTTTTGTTCTACTATGAGTAAGTGTTACTGTACAATTTCCAGGATAATTATTTCTAGCCATAAGAATACTCATTGGGGAACCTACAATATGACTTCTACCAATAACTACACAATGTTTTCCTAAAGTTTCAACTTCATATCTCTGTAATAATTCTAAGATTCCAGCAGGAGTTGCAGGCAAGTAAGTTGGTAAATTTAATGCCATTCTACCTATATTAGCAGGGTGAAAACCATCAACATCTTTTTCAGGAAGAATAGCTTCTGTTACTTTCATTTCATTAATATGCTTAGGTAATGGCAATTGAACAATTAAACCATCAATAGATGAATTTCTATTAATTTTTTCAATTTCTGCAAGCAATTTATCTTCTGACACATCTATATTAAAGCGCACTAAAGTAGAATCAAACCCAACCTTTTCACAGGCCTTAACCTTAGCATTTACATAAGTTTCACTAGCACCATCATTTCCTACAAGAATAGCAGCTAAGTGTGGTTTTTTTCCTCCATCAGAAAGTAGATTAACAACCTCAATTGCTATTTCTTCTTTTATATCGTTAGCTGTTTTTTTTCCGTCAAGTAGAATCATTGAGTGTTTATTTGTTTATTCGTTTGGTTGTTTATCTGAATACTAAAAGCCTAGCGGTCTAAGATCTAAGTATTATTTTTCTATTTCAATTACCTCATTCCAGGCATACCACCCTTTCCTTTCATCATTTGCATCATTTGTTTAGCGCCACCTCCTTGCATCATCTTCATCATTTTACCCATTTGACTAAACTGCTTAATCAATTGATTAACTTCTACTACTGAGGTTCCACTACCAGATGCAATTCTCTTTTTTCTACTACCATTCAACAACTTAGGATTTTCACGCTCTTGTTTTGTCATGGAATGTATAATTGCTTCAATTCCTTTAAAAGCATCATCATCAATATCTACTCCCTTCATAGCCTTACCCATTCCAGGAATCATGCCCATCAAGTCCTTCATGTTACCCATCTTTTTAACCTGTTGGATCTGCTTTAAGAAATCATCAAAACCAAACTGATTCTTAGCAATTTTCTTCTGAACTTTTCTTGCTTCTTCTTCATCAAATTGTTGTTGTGCCCTTTCCACTAAAGAGATAACATCTCCCATACCTAAAATACGGCTTGCCATTCTATCAGGATGAAACACATCAAGTCCATCCATTTTTTCGGAAGTACCAATAAATTTAATAGGTTTATCCACTACCGAACGAATAGTAAGTGCCGCCCCACCTCTAGTATCACCATCTAATTTTGTAAGGACTACTCCATCAAAATTTAACTTATCATTAAATGCTTTTGCAGTATTCACAGCATCTTGCCCAGTCATAGCATCTACAACAAATAAGATTTCTTGAGGATTTACAGCTTTTTTTATTTGAGCAATTTCATTCATCATTTGCTCATCAACAGCCAAACGACCAGCCGTATCAACAATAACTACATTATGCCCATTTGTTTTAGCATGTTTAATTGCATTCTGAGCAATTTCAACAGGATTTTTACTTTCTCTATCCTGAAAAACATCTACCCCAACTTGCTCAGCTAAAACACCTATCTGATCAATTGCTCCAGGGCGATAAACATCACAAGCAACCAACAAAGGACGTTTATTCTTTTTACCCTTAAGATGCAAAGCTAATTTACCAGAAAAGGTTGTTTTACCACTTCCCTGCAAACCAGATATTAAGATAACAGTAGGAGAGCCTTCTAACGAAATATCAGACTGCTCACTACCCATAAGTTCAGCTAACTCATCCTTCATTATTTTAGTTAGCAACTGTCCAGGATCAATTGCAGTTAGCACTTTCTGACCTAATGCTTTTTCTTGAACTCTTGATGTAAAAGATTTAGCAGTTTTAAAATCAACATCTGCTGAAAGCAATGCCTTACGTATTCCCTTCATGGTTTGCGCAACATTAATTTCGGAAATACTGCCCTGCCCCTTTAAAACCTTAAACGCCTTATCTAGTTTTTCTGATAAATTTTCAAACATAATTTTCACTCTTTATTTAAAAAATCAACTGATTTAATTATTAATCTACTACAACTCCATACAAATCAAAATGATCGGTCTTTTCAATTTCCACATTAGCAAAATCTCCCATTCTTATATAGGTATCAGTTGCTTTTACTAGTACTTCATTATCCACATCTGGGCTATCAAATTCAGTACGCCCAATAAAGTAATCGCCTTCTTTTCTATCAAACAATACTTTAAAAGTTTTTCCTATTTTAGTTTGGTTTAACTCCCAAGAAATGTGGGTTTGCAAGTCCATAATTTCCTCTTGCCTTGCTTTTTTTACATCATCAGTAACATCATCCTCCAAAACATGAGCAGAAGTATTTTCTTCATGAGAATAAGTAAATACTCCCAATCTATCAAATTTTGTATCCTGAACCCATTGTTTTAATTCTTGGAATCTTTCTTCAGTTTCTCCAGGGTAACCCACAATTAAAGAAGTACGAATTGCCATATTTGGCACTTTTTCTCTAAATGCTTTTAACAAATCATTTGTCTTTTGATGAGAAGTTCCTCTTTTCATTGATTTCAATATCTCATCATTAATATGCTGTAAAGGAATGTCAATATAGTTACAAACTTTATCATTGTCCCTAATTACATCTAACACATCCTGTGGAAATCCTGTCGGAAAGGCATAATGCAATCGAATCCATTCTATTCCTTCCACTTTACTTAACTCAGTCAACAAATCAGCTAACCTTCTTTTTTTATAGATATCAAGACCATAAAAAGTTAAATCTTGAGCAATAAGAATTAATTCCTTCACCCCATTTTTAGCTAAGTTTTTAGCCTCAATTACTAATTGTTCAATAGGAGTAGATTTATGTTTACCTCTCATTAATGGAATTGCACAAAAAGAACATGGTCTATCACAACCTTCAGCAATTTTAAGGTAAGCATAATGCTTTGGAGTAGTCGTTAATCGTTCTCCTAGTAATTCATGTTTATAATCAGCACCTAAAACTTTTAATAATTTTGGTAAATCAGTAGTTCCAAAATACTGATCAACATTAGTTATTTCTTTTTCTAAATCAGGTTTATAACGCTCAGAAAGGCAACCCGTAACATACAACTTATCAATACTACCCGCCTCTTTTCTTTCTGCTTGTTCCAAGATAGTATTAATAGATTCCTCCTTAGCATTATCAATAAAACCACAAGTATTTATTACTACAATATTAGCATCATCTTTTTCTGATTCATGCTCAACCTCCATTTTATTGGCAGCCAATTGCCCCATTAAAACTTCAGAGTCATATACATTTTTAGAGCACCCTAAAGTAATGACATTAATCTTATTTTTTTTTGTTGATTTTGTTCTCATTAATTAAATAGCGAGTCCACAAACTCATTTTTATTAAACACTTGTAAATCTTCAACCCCTTCACCTACTCCAATATAACGAACAGGAATCTGAAACTGATCAGAAATCCCAATAACCACCCCACCTTTTGCCGTACCATCTAACTTAGTAAGTGCCAAAGAATTTACTTCAGTGGCTTTTGTAAACTGAGTAGCTTGTTCAATTGCATTTTGTCCAGTTGAAGCATCTAAAACTAACATAACATCATGTGGTGCCTCAGGGATAACCTTAGCCATTACATTTTTAATCTTAGTCAATTCGTTCATCAAATTGATTTTATTATGAAGCCTACCTGCCGTATCAATAATCACAACATCAGCACCACTTGCTTTTGCCGATTGTAAAGTGTCAAAACATACAGATGCTGGATCAGAACCCATATCTTGTTTTACAATTTCTACACCTACTCTATCTGCCCAAATTACTAATTGATCAACTGCAGCAGCACGAAAAGTATCAGCTGCACCTAACACAACTTTTTTACCTTGTTGCTTAAACTGATGTGCTAATTTCCCAATTGTTGTTGTTTTTCCTACTCCATTTACCCCTACCACCATAATTACATAAGGCCCATCAACTTCAGGAATTACATCATAACTTTCCTTCATTAACAATGAGATTTCTTCTTTTAAAAAATCATTTAATTCTGAAGAGTTGATGTATTTATCTTTTGCTACTCTTTCTTCTAATTTTTCAATAATCTTTAAAGTAGTTTCTACTCCAATATCTGAAGTGATTAATGCTTCTTCAATATCATCAAGTGCAAGTTCATCAATAACCGATTTACCAGCAACTGCTCTAGAGATTTTACCAAAAACATTTTCCTTTGTTTTTTCTAAACCTTTATCAAGTTTCTCTTTTTTATCTTTTGAAAAAAAATTAAATATACCCATTATTAATACCTTTTTTAAACAGAAAAAGCTCCTTTCAAAAATAGAAAGAAGCTTTTAATTTGTGTATAATTAAATACTATTTTTTTGCAAAGAATTCTTTTACCTTATCCTTTGGTACAATTTCACTTTTAAAAGAGTAAGATCCACTCTCTGTTTTAACCATTTTCACAGCTTTAGTAAAAGCTTTTGCTCCTTTCTTCTGTAATGATGCTACTGTCTTTTTTGCCATGTCTTATTATTTTATTTCTTTATGAACAGTCATTTTTTTCATGATAGAGTTGAATTTTTTCAACTCCATTCTATCTGGAGTGTTCTTTTTGTTTTTAGTTGTAATGTAACGAGATGTTCCTGGCAAACCGCTTGCTTTATGCTCAGTACACTCTAAAATAACTTGAATTCTATTTCCTTTCTTTGCCATCTTCTAATAATTTATTGGGCTGCAAATTTAATTAAATAATCTAATACCAAACCAAAATTTACATCTTTTTAACATCTATAAAAAACAAGTCATCTCTTACTTTAAAATCATGCTTATCAAAGCCACCTAAATCTTGCTCTTTCCACTCCAAATTTGGGTAAATCCAAAAATCCTTACTGCCTGTATTTATCAAAATAGGCATGTCAAATTCAGGAATTGCTTCCCACCTATACAATAAAGTAATATTCTTTCCTTCTTTTTGAAACTTATATTGAAATTCTGGAATTTTCTTACTATTCAAATACTGTCTGAAAAAATCTGTAAAATCTTTACCTGATTTTTCATTGATATAATCAATGATTGCCTGCCCATCAATAGTTTGATATTTAAACTCATTCGCAATTCCTTTTACAATCTCAAACCATAACTCGTCATCTTCAATCAAACTCCTAAGCGTATGCAACATTAACGAACCTTTATAATACATATCAGAACTCCCCTCAGAATTAACATGATAATGCCCTATAACTGGTTTATCATTTCTAACGCTTCTTTTTTGATTATTTACATAGCTCAACATAGCATCATAACCATGCATACATTCTACATAAAGCACCTCAGAATAAGTACAAAACCCTTCATGCACCCACATATCTGCAATATCATTTGTTGTGATAGAATTTCCCCACCACTCATGCCCACTTTCGTGTACAATAATAAAATCAAAAGCTAAACCATCAATAAAGCGAGTATTTCCATGATAGCCTGGCAAATAATCATTTCCATAGGCAATTGCAGACTGATGCTCCATACCCAAATAAGGAGTCTCTACTAAAGCATAACCATCATTCCAAAAAGGATAAACCCCAAAGTAATTCTCAAAACATTCCATCATAGGGTTTACTTGCTTAAAATGTTCTTTTGCTTTTTCTAAATTATCATGTAATACATAATAATCCATTCTTAAAGTATCTTTTTCAGAGACATAAGCCTCAGAAAAATGCTCGTAATCTCCAATATTTAAGGTTACATTATAATTATTGATAGGATAAGAAACAAACCATTCACTCACATTTACCCAAGAATTAAAATACTGATTCCAAACAGAAGTGTCACTTCTTAAATCACCATTTGCAACAATTTTCAGAGGGTAACGAGCAGTACAAGTTATTCTCATACTATCTGGCTCATCCGACTGATGATCCTTATTCGGCCACCAAACGCTTGCCCCCAAACCTTGACAAGATACGCCAACCCAAGGATTTCCATTTCCATCTTTTTTCCAAGAAAAACCACCATCCCAAGGAGCATTTACAGCCTCTCTAGGATAACCACCATACCAAACTTTTATATTGGCTTGTTCTCCTTTTTTAAGCATTCTAGAAAAATCAATAAACACGGCATCAAACTCACGGCTAAATTCAAGCTCATTTTCTTCAAAATCAATGCGCATCACCTCCATGTTCTGAGCTAAATCAATTTGCATTTTATCAAAACTAGAAATGACATCAAAATGAATAATATTGTATGATTTTTCTAAAGAACGCTCCTGCTCATCAACCATTACAAATAAATCGTAAAAAGTTACATCATAACAAGTTCGGATTTCAGTAAGATTACCTCTTAAACTATCCTTGCGAGTAAATTCTTGTGCTTGCCCAACAAATGCAAGAATTAAAAGAAATATTAAAATTTTATTTTTTTTCATAAAAAAAGCCCTTTTTCAAGGGCTATTTTAAAATTAATTATCTTTTATCTTGTAAATGAAATTTTTCAAGATGAAGTTTGCGTTCCAGCTAAAGGAATCTCAAATGCAAGGTTTAATGTTAAATCCCCATTAGATGCTGACTCTATCATTCCTGAACCTGTAATATCAACATCTACTTCACCAACAACTCCAGTGTCAAGAGATATTTTTTGCCCATCTTGTATTGCAACCTTACCACTTATAGCAACATCAGCTAAAATGATATTTCCATTTATATCCATAGCAACTACACCTTCTCCTTCACCAGTAATTGAAACAGTGTCAGGAAACATATCATTTAAAGGAATTGGGAAATCTCCTACTACAGGAATACTAATCGTTAGCTCTTCACAAGCCGTTTCAACATTCCATTGTCCTTGTGCAATATCGTAAGCAAATTCACAACTCCCGTTATTACTAGTTGCTAAAGATTGATAGTTCATTGCTGAATTATCTGTACATCCTTCAATAAGTACTTCATCCTTTTTACAAGAAGAAACGATAAGAGATAGACTCACAAATAATACTGCTGATGCTTTAAAAATGTTTTTCATTTTGGTTTAGTTTAGTTATTAAATAAAAAAAGTTGCCATCAAAGATAGCAACTTTTATATAACTCAATATAATTTATTGATTAAACAAGCACATTACCATTTGCTTTAGCCTCAGCTAAAACAGCAGCAATTCCTTTTTTATCAATTGTTCTTAAAGCATTAGCTGAAACTTTTAAAATAACTGTTTCACCAGTTTCAGGAATAAAAAACTTTTTAGTTTGTAAATTCGGATAGAATTTTCTTTTTGTTCTATTCTTAGCGTGAGAAACATTATTCCCTACCATTACCTTCTTTCCTGTTATTTGACAAATTCTTGACATATCTTCTTAATTTTTGGGCTGCAAATATACAATCTAATCTAAATAAATTGAAGTTTATTTCTGTTTTTTTATCGCACTGTAAAGCAACTCTAAAGATTTTTCAGAAGACTGATTTACAACACTTTGCCTATCTCCAGAAAAAACAAACCTTTCAACTTTAGTATTGACCGAATTTGAAATAGCAATAAAAACTGTGCCAATTGGATTATTATTTGCTTCTCCTGTAGGACCAGCATAACCAGTTGTGGCTACTGAATAGTCAGACGAAAAACTTTTTTTTACCCCTTCAGCCATTTGAGTAACTACTTCAGAACTTACCTCAGTTTTCTTATCAATAACTAACTGACTTACCCCTAAAACATTTGCTTTAATTTCATTCTGATAAGCAACAACCCCACCCTTAAAAAAGGTAGAACTCCCTGGTTTTTGACTTAATTTTGAAGCAATCAATCCTGAAGTACAACTTTCAGCAACCGCAATACTCACCCCTTTTTCTATACAAATTTGATGTAAATCATCAAGCAATGACATATTAAAATGAAGTAGTAGGTCCTGTTAAATGCTTAACCTTCTTTGGACGAATACTCATTACTGGAATATCAGAGTTATTAATAATATAACGAGCCGTTACACTAATATTAGTTGAAAGTGATAACTCTTCTTTTTTTGTCATAATCATAATTAAATCTGCATCAAACTTTTTTTCATAATCAAAAACAAAATCACCTAAAGTTTGTTTTTTATCTCCCTCAAGCAACTCAGCAGTACAACCTACACCTGCATCTGAAATAAATTGTTTTACCTGATTAATATTTTTTATTAATTTCTCTCTAACCTCATTATTATCCCTTAACACCACAGAAACAATACGAACAGTAGCATTCCAATACCTAGCATATTCCAAAGCATAAGTAACCTTTTCTTTGGTTTGTTTTTCCAAATCTAATGGTAAAATAATATTCTCACAACCAACTCTATGGCTTTTACCTTTAATAGTAATTACAGGGCAATGAGCAAGCCTTACCACTCTCTCAGCATTGGACCCAATAATCTTTTTCATTCCTTCAGGAGTTCCATTCGTACCCATAACAATTAAGTTTGCCGCAATCATTTCAGCTACTTCATTAACTTGTTCATAGACTTTCCCTTTTGCTACCATAGTATCTACCTCAACACCATATTTATCACCATACTCTTTAGCAAAATCATCCAATTTTACTTTTACTTTTTTCTGAAGCTCATGGCTATTGTCATCTAAAAATAATGACTGAATCATACTTTGCTCTTCAATAACAGAAAGCAAAACAACATCTGATTTCTTTATTCTTGCTAGGTTAAATGCCTGACCTAAAGCCACTATTGACTGTTTAGAGAAACCGATAGGAACTAATATTTTACTTGCTGCCATATTGATATTATTTATTATGTTTGACAATACAAATCTACATATTTTATGCATAAGTTACAAGATACCGAATTAATACTTACTCCTGAAAATAAAATTTATCACCTTAATTTATCAAAAAATGAAATTGCAGACGATATTATTTTAGTTGGCGACCCTGATAGAGTTGCTGTAATTTCAAGTAAATTTGATAATATAGATTGTAAAATTCAGAACCGAGAGTTTGTAACTCATACAGGCACCTTAAACGGAAAAAAAATTAGCGTTATCGCTACAGGAATTGGGCCTGATAATATTGATATTGTCATTAATGAATTAGACGCCTTAGTTAATATTGACTTTGAAACAAGAACGATTAACAAGCAGAAGAAAAAACTAAATCTGATACGCCTAGGAACTTCAGGAGCTTTACAGCAAAATATAAAAGTAGATACTTTTATTGCAGCATCTTATGGATTAGGAATTGATGGACTTGCTCATTTCTATCAAAACCAAGAAGTACTAGAAGAAGAAATAGCTACTACTTACATTAAGCATGCAAATTGGCCAAGTAAATTAGCTGACCCTTATTTTGTTAAAGCATCTACATCTTTGCTAGATAAATTCTCTGACATTCCAAATGGAATAACAGCAACAGCACCTGGCTTTTATGGTCCTCAAGGAAGAACACTAAGACTTAACCCTTCTATGATAGATTTGCACGAAAAAATGGAAAGTTTTAATTTCCAAAATCAAAAAATAACAAATTTTGAAATGGAAACTTCTGCCCTATATTATTTAGGACAAACGCTCGGGCACAATACCCTTACAATTTGTGCAATAATAGCAAATCGTTTAAGTAAGCAATACAGTAAAGACTACAAACAAACAGTAGAAAAAATGATTGATTTAGTACTAAACAAAATCTGCTAGCAGTTATCGCAACAATCCTCATCTTGTATTAGTCTACAAGAGTAAACCGCTAAGATAGCTCCCAAAGTTGTTGCAACAACATACAACCATAAGTGGGTTAAATCCCCAGAAAAAAGTGCCGGACCAATGCTTCTTGCAGGATTCATGGATGCTCCACAAATAGGACCTGCAAAAGTGGCTTCAAAAGCAACTACCCCTCCAATTGCCAATGCTGCTGTAATTCCTTTTTCTTTTGCGCCAGTTGATACATTTAAAATTACAAACATTAAAATAAATGTAAGGATTAACTCCAACACAAATGATTGCAACCAATTATCATTTAAAGGAAGTGTTTGTCCCATATTTACAGCCCCGGGAAACAAAAAATAAAGTGTAGCTGAAGCCAATATTGCTCCTATAACCTGAAAGGAAATATAAGGAAAAACCTCACTCTTAGGAAAGCGTTTTGCCACAGCAAATGCAATTGTTACTGCAGGATTAATATGAGCACCTGAGATATCTCCTATCGTATAAATCATTGCCATAACAACCAAACCAAAAGTCAAACCAATACCTAAATGACTTACACCACCACCAGTTACACTGTCAATCACAATTGCACCAGCACCTACAAATACTAGCATATAAGTTCCTAATAGTTCCGCCCAATATTTTTTCATAATTTTTCTTTTAATTTACTCATTACAATCTCAGGAGCAAAACAAGGTTTTCCTGTTTTTTTATTCATAAAAACAAGTACAACTTCTCCTGTATTCAATAATTCATTTTTAGCATTCAAAGTTTCATAATGGAATATAATTTTAGCTGAAGGCAACTCTTTTATTGTAGTTCTTATAGTTAATTCATCATCATAAAAAGCAGGCTTCTTATACTTAATATTCAAATTTACTACTGGCAAAGCATAACCTATCTTCTCTAATTCTTTATAAGTTACACCAAGCGAACGCAACAATTCAACCCTTCCCACCTCATAATACTGAGCATACACGCCATAATAAACGAAACTCATTTGATCAGTCTCGCCATATCTTACCCTAATTTTTGAATCGAAAAAATACATGCTGCAATAATACATACAATATTTTTATTTACTAATATTGTAGCCTTATGAAGTTAAAATTATACTATACATATATAGGAACACTCTTATTTTTAGCATGCTCTCCAACCCAAACACTACAATCGTATGAAGATAAAGTAGTTGCAATTCAAGCTTCAGCCGATAGCACAGCTTTAGCAATTATCGCACCCTATCAAAGTGCAATTGAAGAAGAAATGAATGAAGTGTTAAGTTATACTAAATACGATTTAGAAAAAGCAAAACCACAAAGTACTTTAGGAAATTTTGTTACAGATTTATGTTTAAATTATGCTGATGCTGACATATGTGTAATGAATAATGGAGGACTAAGAACTACTATTAATACAGGAAACATCACAAGAGGAAAACTATACGAACTTATGCCTTTTGAAAATGAATTAGTTGTTTTAGAACTTAATGAAAATGATTACTTAGGACTCTTAAATTATATTTGCAAAAGAGGTGGAGAACCTTTTTCAGGAATTAACATTACAATGAATGAAGAAGGAGAAATCATCAACCATTCACAGCCTGTTGATTTTAGCAAAGGAGAAAAAATAAGAGTACTTACATCTGATTATCTTGCAAACGGAGGCGATAAAATGAGTTTCTTTCAAAATAAAGAACAAATAAAAGTTGGCACTAAACTAAGAGATGCAATTATTGACTACTGCACCAAAACAGACACAATTAGCATAGAACTTGATGACAGAATTAAAATAATCAGCAATGAGCAATAGAAGAAAATTCATTAAACAAAGTGGACTTGGAGCTATTGGACTTTCATTACTACCACAAATTTCTTTTGGAAAGAATAAGAATATAAAACTTACTATTCTGCACACTAATGATATGCATAGCCATATCCATCCTTTTACTAGTGGAAGAAACAAAGGATTGGGAGGAATGGCAGAAAGAGCTGCACTCATAAAAAAAATAAGAAACCAAGAAGAACATGTACTACTACTAGATGCTGGAGATATTTTTCAGGGCACACCTTATTTTAATTTTTATGGAGGAGAACTAGAATTCAAGCTCATGAGCGAAATGAAATATGATGCTGTAACTTTAGGGAATCATGATTTTGACAATGGACTAAAAGGATTGAAGGAACAACTACCACACGCCAACTTTCCTTTTTTAATTGCCAACTATGATTTTTCTGACACTATTTTAAAAGATACTTTTAAGCCTTACAAAGTTTTTAGGAAAGGTGATTTGAAAATTGGTGTGTTTGGAATTGGCATAGAATTAGATGGATTAGTACCCAAAAAATTATACCAAAACACTGTGTATCAAGACCCTATTATTTCAGCAAATCATTACGCCACACTTTTAAAACAAAAAGAGAAGTGCGACTTAGTAGTTTGCATCTCCCATTTAGGCTTTAAATACAAGAGCAATAAGCTATCGGACATGGTGCTTGCAAGCCAAACTCGTGATATTGATTTGATTATAGGAGGTCATACCCATACATTCTTAAAAAAACCTGCTAAACAACTAAACCTAGACGGAAAACAGGTACTTATAAATCAAGTTGGATGGGCAGGAATTAACATTGGCAAGATTGATTTTTATTTTAACCAAATTGATGGTGATAAAAAAGTTTTTGGAAGGTCAATATTTGTAAAAAATAGTTTGAAAAGAGCATAAAAATTGACTTTTAAAAAGTTATAAACAAAAGTTCTTCTCTGATAATTTTTCACTGTAAAAAAAAGTCAAAAGTCAAGTCGGAATTTTCTTTTTTATTAACGATAAGTTTTTCATATTTGCTCAAACCAAAACGAAAAGAAAAGAATTTAAAACGAATTATTAAAAGACAAACCAAGACCACAAAATGCCAGAAAAAAGTTATCAAGACGTTTGGAATAACTGCCTAACAATCATCAGAGACAATGTAACTGCTCAAAACTTTAAAACATGGTTTAAACCTATTAAAGCGATAGCCCTTGAAGATAAAACTCTTACTATACAAGTACCGAGTCAATTCTTTCATGAATGGCTAGAGGACAATTACATCACCTTAATTAAAAAGACAATTAAGAGAGAAATTGGTAAAGATGCAAAATTAGAGTATAATATTATTTTAGAAAACTCTTCTGATAAGAAGCCTTACATTTCTAAAATTCCTAGTAGTGGTCAGGAAGATGTAAAGAACAATCCTATTAGCATGCCAATAAGTATGAATAGCGCTTCTATCAGAAATCCTTTTATAATTCCTGGTTTACAAAAAATCAACATTAACCCTCAGCTAAACGAATCTTACACTTTTGACGCATATATAGAAGGTGAATGTAACCGCTTAGCTCGTTCTGCAGGATTTGCTGTTTCTCAAAACCCTGGAGGAACATCTTTCAACCCTTTATTTATTTATGGATCAGGAGGGCTTGGAAAAACACACCTTGCTAATGCAATTGGTATTGAGGTAAAAAACAATCATCCAGAAAAAACAGTTCTTTATGTTTCTGCTGATAAATTCCAAACTCAATTTGTAGATGCAATTATGGACAACAAGAAGAATGATTTTGTTCATTTCTACCAATCTATTGATGTATTAATTATTGATGATGTACAATTCCTTTGCGGAAAAGAGAAAACACAAGATGTTTTCTTCCATATCTTCAATCACCTGCATCAAAACAAAAAACAAGTAATCTTAACTTCCGACAAAGCACCTGTTGATATTGTTGGGATGGAACAAAGGTTATTATCTCGTTTCAAATGGGGGCTTTCAGCTGATTTACAGTCGCCTGACCTAGAAACAAGATTAGCCATTCTGAAAAAGAAAATTAAAAAAGATGGTATTGACATCCCTTATGAAGTTGTTGAATACATTGCGTACTCTATTACAACAAATGTAAGAGAATTAGAAGGTGCATTAATTTCATTATTAGCACAATCTTCTTTAAACAGAAAAGAAATCACAATTGATTTAGCTAAAAACATGCTAGATAAATTTGTGAAAAATACTGTCCATGAAGTTTCTATTGACTACATCCAAAAAGTAGTTTGTGATTATTTTGACATTCCTATTGAGACTATGAAGTCAAAAACTAGAAAAAGAGAAATTGTACAATGTCGTCAGTTAGCCATGTATTTCTCCAAGCAAATGACCAAAAACTCATTAGCTATGATTGGGAAACATTGCGGAAACAAGGATCATGCAACAGTATTACATGCCTGTAAAACAGTAAATAATTTAGCAGATACTGATAAGCGTTTTAAAGGATATATTTCTGATATTGAGAAAAAGCTAACGCTTTCATAATTTATGAAAATATTAATGGTTTGCTTAGGAAACATCTGCCGGTCTCCACTAGCAGAAGGAATATTAGCACATAAAACCAAACATCTCAACTTAAAAGTAGATTCTGCTGGAACTGCCGGATACCATATTGGGAAATTTCCAGATAGCCGCTCCATTGAGATTGCTAATAAATACAACATTGATTTAAGCAATCAAAGAGCAAGACAATTCAGCAGAGCAGATTTTGATGAATTTGACATTATCTATGCAATGGACACTAATAATTATGCTCACCTTATCAGTCTAGCTTCCAATGATGAAGAACGCAATAAAATAAGAATGATTCTTAACGAAATTAATCCTAACTCTTGTGATTCAGTTCCGGACCCTTATTATGGTGGAGCAAATGGATTTCAAGATATATATACTATGCTTGAAAAAGCATGTAATAAAATAGTCCAAAACATTGAATAAAGGGAAACTATATCTTATTCCGACCATCTTAAGTGAAGATTCTCAGGAAGCAGTATTGCCTATTACTATTACTAATCATATTAAGGAGATTAATGTTTTTATTGTTGAAAACTTAAGAACGGCCAGAAGGTATATCAAAAAGATATATCGAGAAAAAGATATTGACAATACTACTTTTTATTCTTACGGAAAACATGACACCCTTAGTTTGGAAGAAGATTTTTTACCCCATATTTTAAACGGTGAAAATGTAGCAATACTTTCGGAAGCAGGACTTCCATGTGTTGCTGATCCTGGTTCAAAAGTTGTTGAATATGCACATGATTTTCAAATTGAAGTAATTCCATTAGTTGGCCCATCCTCTATCCTGCTAGCTTTAATGGCTTCAGGAATGAGCGGGCAAAATTTTGCTTTCACAGGCTATCTACCAATTGATAAAAAAGAAAGAAATAGAACCATAAAAAATTTGGAATCAGTTGCAAAAAAAAGTGGGCAAACTCAAATTTTTATGGAGACACCCTACCGAAACCATCAACTGCTTGACACCTTAAAAGCACAATGCAATAACAAAACTAAACTATGTATTGCGGCAAACATTACCTCTTCCAACGAATTCATTCAAACTAAAACAATAGAGGAATGGAAATATACCAAAGTTGATATCCACAAACAACCTACAATTTTCCTACTCTCGTAAAGAACAAATGCTAATCAAGTAATTTTAGAATAAGTAATTTTCTATCTTTGCACTATGGATAGAGTACAAGATCTAATTGAAAAACTCCCAAAACCTTTAAGGAATAAATACCTTATTCTTTTAGTGTTATTTATTTTATGGATTGTTTTTTTAGATGATTATAATTTAATTAATCAGAATAAAATGAAAAATAAAGTAAATGATTTAAAAGATCAGAAAGAATTTTATCTAACGGAAATCACTAACGATAGCACTGAGCTATCTAAACTTAGGAATGACACTAACGAACAAGAAAAATTTGCGAGAGAAAAATTTTTGATGAAGAAAGATAATGAAGATATTTTCATCATAAGAGATAAAAGAAATGAATAATTTATTTTCAGCATTTAATGCTGTTTCAAAAAAAGAGTGGGAAGAGAAAATCATCTCTGACCTAAAAGGAGCTGACTATAATGAAAAATTAGTTTCAAGTACTGAAGGAATTGAAATTAAACCTATTTATCATGCTGACGATAAAAACAAAACTCATGAAAGCTCATTTCCTATTGATTGGGAAAGCTATCAATTGATAGATGCGAGCAACCCAAGAGATGGAAACAAAAGAGCATTAGCTGCCTTAAAGAATGATATAAGCGGATTATGCTTCAGCAACCCTAATGATTTAGCAACTTTACTTAAAGGAATTAAAATTGAACACATCAGAATTGATTTTAAAAATTATACTTCTGAATTTGTATCCGAATGGAATAATTTCACAAAAGATAAAAATGTAAATGGTGCTTTTCATGGTTCAGAAAACTCAAAGATTTTAGATACTATTTTTGCACAAGGAGAAAGTGCAAAAGAAGAAATTTTATCTGCCTATACTCAAGGAATTGATAGAAAAGATAATATTCAATTTCATTTTGAAATAGGTAGTAATTATTTCCTAGAACTTGCAAAACTAAAAGCGTTTAGAATTCTTTGGGAAAACAAAACTGGCAAAGCACCATATATTTTTGCAAGCAGTTCACTAAGAAACAAGGAAGAGGAATTTGCATATAATAATATACTTAGAACTACAACCGAGTGTATGTCAGCAATTTTTGGTGGAGCAAATGCCATCATGGTTAACTCCTATAATCATACTTTTGAAGTTCCTTCAGAATTTTCAGAAAGAATTGCAAGAAACCAACAGACTATCCTTAGGAAAGAAAGCTACCTAAATAAAGTAATTGACCCTTCAGAAGGATCGTATTATGTTGATTATCTTATTGCTCAACTACTTAAAGACTTTGACCTAGAAGATAAAAAAACTCAAAACAAAACAGCAAAACAAACTTGGTTAAGCCCTGAGCAAATTGAAATAAAAAATCAATACAATTTAGAGGATATTAGCAAAATAGAACACCTAAATTTTGTTGCTGGACTTGCACCAAATTTAAGAGGACCCTACTCTACCATGTATGTTATGCGTCCATGGACAATCAGGCAATATGCTGGTTTTTCAACTGCTAAAGCATCTAATGAATTTTATAGAAAAAACTTAGCAGCAGGACAAAAAGGACTTTCTGTTGCTTTTGATTTAGCAACTCATAGAGGCTATGATTCCGACCATGAAAGAGTAGTAGGTGATGTTGGTATGGCTGGGGTAGCTATTGATAGTGTTGAGGATATGAAAATTCTTTTCAACCAGATTCCTTTAGATAAAATGTCAGTTTCCATGACTATGAATGGTGCCGTTTTACCAATTTTAGCATTTTATATAGTTGCTGCTCAAGAACAAGGAGTTAGTTTAGAAAAACTATCAGGAACAATACAGAATGATATTCTAAAAGAATTTATGGTGCGTAATACTTACATCTATCCACCACAACATTCTATGCGTATTATCTCTGATATTTTTGAGTATACTTCAAAAAATATGCCAAAGTATAACAGCATATCTATTTCAGGATATCATATGCAAGAAGCCGGAGCTACTGCTGATATTGAATTAGCATATACCCTAGCAGATGGATTGGAATACATTAAAACAGGAATTGCTGCAGGAATGGATATTGATGCTTTTGCTCCTAGACTTTCTTTCTTTTGGGGTATTGGAATGAACCATTTTATGGAAATTGCAAAAATGCGTGCAGCCCGAATGCTATGGGCAAAAATAGTGCAAGAATTTAATCCTAAAAACCCTAAATCATTGGCCTTGCGTACGCATTGCCAAACAAGTGGATGGAGCCTAACAGAGCAAGACCCTTTTAACAATATCACTAGAACTTGTATTGAAGCCATGGCAGCATCAATGGGTGGAACGCAAAGTTTACACACCAACGCCCTAGATGAAGCAATTGCATTGCCAACAGATTTTTCAGCTAAAATTGCAAGAGACACTCAAATTTATTTACAAAAAGAAACTGGAATTTGCAACACTGTTGATCCCTGGGGAGGATCTTATTATGTTGAGAAATTAACACAGGAAATAGCAGAAAAAGCTTGGAAACATATAAAAGAAATTGAAGAATTAGGAGGAATGGCAAAAGCTATAGAAACAGGTATTCCTAAAATGAGGATTGAACAAGCTGCAGCAAGGAAACAAGCTAGAATTGATAGTGGAAAAGATACTATTGTAGGTGTAAATTCAAATCGCTTAGAAAAAGAAGATAAGGAACTTGATATACTAGAAGTTGACAATACAGCAGTTAGAAAAACTCAAATTGAAAGACTAAAAAAGATAAAAGAAAATAGAAATTCAGAAAAAGTAGAACAAGCCTTAACTGCATTAATTTCAGCCTGTAAAAACAATACAGAAAACCTACTATCCTTAGCAGTAACTGCTGCAAAAGAAAGAGCTACTTTAGGAGAAATATCTGATGCTATGGAAAGTATATTTGGAAGGTATACAGCAAAAAACCAAACAATTTCAGGAGTATATAAAATGGAAATACAAAACAATGAAACCTTTAAAAAAGCCCTTGCTCTTTCAGATGAGTTCGCAATAAAAAAAGGAAGACGACCAAGAATTATGATTGCTAAAATGGGACAAGACGGACACGATAGAGGAGCAAAAGTAGTAGCTACTTCTTTTGCTGATTTAGGTTTTGATGTTGATGTAGGCCCACTATTCCAAACGCCAGCTGAAGCAGCTAAACAGGCAATAGAAAATGATGTTCATATTCTAGGAATATCATCATTAGCTGCAGGACACAAAACTTTAGTACCCCAAGTAATTGCATCACTAAAAGAATATGGTCGTGAAGATATCCTAGTTATTGCTGGTGGAGTAATTCCTCAGCAAGATTATGACTACCTATACAAAGCTGGAGTAAGTGGCGTATTTGGCCCAGGAACAGTCATTGCAGAATCGGCAATAGACATTATAAATAAAATGATGTGAAAAGATAAAAAATAGATTGATAAAACCTTCCGTTAAAACTAATCAGGTTTTTTCAATTGAAATTTTTTAATTTTTGATTTTGAAAAATCAAGACTTTGACAACAATTAGGTAAATCATTATGAGCACTCTCGTTTGCCATTACATCATCAGCATTATAACCAAGATTTGAAATAATTGTTCTAATATTTTCAACTGAGTTCTTTTTTGTTTTAAAAGTAACAGTTAAAACTTGACTTTCTACATCCAAATTTACAGCAGTAACTCCTTTTGTAAACTGCATTTCTTCTTCAATCCTATCTTTACAACAATTAGCAACACATTCTGCTGAAGTTTTAATCTGTACTGTTTCTTTTTGTGCCCAAGCATTGATAGTTAAAATGCTAAATAAGGCAATAATTATTTTTTTCATAGTCTTTGTTTTTAATTAATTATTTAATTTTATACCTAAGTCCTGCATAGATCATCCTACCATTAACTGGCGCATAAATTAAGGATGCGTCAAAAACACTTGAACTAGGGTTTCCTGCATCTAAAATAGGGTTATCTTGAATATACCCTAGCAAATTCTCCCCACCTAAATATACATCAAATTTTCGGAATTTCTTGGTGATTTGCGCATTGTATAAATAAAATGGATCTGAATAATTACTACTCATATCCTCATTACTCAAAATAAGGCTGTGTTCTGGAACCCTACTACTACCTACATAATTTGAAGTCAAATCAAACATCCATTTATCAAAATTAGTAGCATAAGAAAAGTTAATCAAACCTCTTGTACTAGGCGCTAAAGGAGTTTGTTTTTGTACCCCATCAGCATAAGTAGTTTGCGCATCATTTATCTTATAAGCAAGTTTTACATCAAAACGATCAAAAAGCTCATATCCAAAATCTATCTGCATAGTATTTGCAAAAGATTTTCCTGTTAAATTATAAAAGGATAACATTCCAGTTTGCTCAACATCTACCACTACTTGATTTTCAAAATTGGTTCTATAAACATCCGCATTTACAGTTCCTTCTCTACCATTTATCAAAAAGCAATACGTTAAATTCACTCCCATATTCCAGGCTTCTTCAGCTCGTAATTTTTCAGCAATATATATTTTTCTTGAGGAAGCTAAGAAATTGGCATTTTCAACAAATACATTAGCAATCCTAAAGGCCTTACCAGCTGAAAGACGAATAGCAACATCATCTGTAGGATTATATTTCAGATTAACTCTTGGCGTATAATGCATTTTAGAATTATTATGATAATCAGCTCTGAACCCAGCAACTAGGGCAAAGTATTCATCTGCTTTATAGGTGTACTCTGCAAACAAACCACTTACTAAATCAACTCTATTAAAAGCACTATCACTTAGGGCTTCTGCATATCTATCCGCATTATAACTAAATCCATATTTAAATAACTGCTCGTTAATATTAGTTTGTCTGATAAGATTTAGGTAAGCACTTTCTTGAAGTCCCTCATAAATTCTATCACCATACTGAGCAGTTTGATTATGTCTTCTGAAAGCAGTTTGTAGACCTAAACTTCTCCCCTCTTCATCAGGTCTTAAGCCAGTTTTTGTAGCAATTTCTAACATATCATTATGCACATCAACCACATAAGGATTAGCAAAATCGGATGTTTGCCCTCCAACTCTATCTTCATATAAACCTTTGATATAGAGCTGCCCCCTAAACACATCTGAGCCATCATAAACTAAACGCTTTAATAAATTTATATTCAATAAATGTGGAGTATCTAAAAAGCCATCTTCATTATGATCAACCTCTTTATCATGATAAGAAACATGCGTAAATAAATTACTACTCCAATCTCCATTATTTTTAGCAATGGCTAAATTATTCTCCAACTTCTGTTCGATATTGGTATACATGTTCCAATACAATTTATCAGCAGTTTCAGGTTTAAAATACTCTAAATTAATTTGTCCAGTAAAGGATTCATATCCATTTACTACTGACCCAGCTCCTTTTATCACCTGAATTGACTCTATCCAAGTACCCGGCACATAATTAAGCCCATAAGAAGAAGAAAGCCCTCTAATTAAAGGTATATTTTCTTGAGTAATCTGCATATAATTTCCATCCAAACCAAGCATTTTTATTTTCTTAGCTCCTGAAACGGCATCAGAATAACTAACATCCACAGTTGCATTTGTTTCAAAAGATTCTGAAAGATTACAACAAGCCGCTTTTTCCAATTCTTTATTAGTTAACACCTGCATATTTTTAGAATCAATTGTAGAATACCTTGTGGTATTTACTTTACCCTTAACTTTTACTTCTTCTAATTCTACTGATGGGGATAAATCAATATGCAATTGGCTATTATCATCAATAAGCTTAGTAAATTGCTGATAACCTACAAAACTAACTATTATAGTAGCTGGATAACTTTCTGGCTCAGCAATTGAAAAGTTTCCATTTTCATCAGTAGCTACACCAGTTGTAGTTCCTTCCCAATATACATTAGCTCCAGGGATTAGAAGTTCTTCTCCATTTTCCCCATTTTCAACTACATTACCATTTATTTGATTTTGTGCTTTTAAATTTACACCTGCAATAAGCACTATTGCAATCATTATTATTTTTTTCATTTTTATTTATTTTAAGAATATTACTCTAGATAAAAGAGTAAATCCTATAATAAAAATGACTGTATTTTTGCTAAAACAGGTTTATAAAGTTTAGGTGGCGGAATGCCACTAAGATGATTAATTTGGATTGTATAAATAGATGTCTTATCACAAGTAACCAATGTGTAAAGCAAAACATTTACTGATGAAAAATCAAGATTAAAAACAGTTAGTAAGGATTCAAAATCAAATTGTAAATTTTGAGTTTCACTAGCACATGATTTGTCTTGAGTTTCTGGACAACATGATTTCTGTATTTCTATCATACAGCAAGTTACTTTTTCTTGCTCTTTTGCACAAATAACCTCATTTTCTTCACTACAAGAAGGTACCTCAGTACCTACAAAAACACTTCCTCCTTTATCACATTTCATTTTTGAAACACGAATACCAACTGATAGAAACAACACCAATACAGTAGTGATAATTATGGATATATTTTTAAATAACAGTTTCATTTCAGTGGCAAATATACGCTATTATTTAATATTGCTTTTGAAATACTGAAAAGGTAAAATTTTGAGTAGTATTAAAAGGAGTAGAATGATTCTTTTTAAAAGATTCTATAACTTTAAAAGAATTGTCAAATTGTTTTTTTAAGTCTAATTCAGAATACTTACAAATTTCTAATCCACTACATTTATTCGGTCCTTCATCAGAGAAAGTAGCTAATACAAAATAATCATTTATACTTTTATTTACTAATGTCTTGTATTTCGCTATATCCTTTTGTTCAGTAAGAAAATGAAAAACTGCCCTATCATGCCACACATCATATTTTTTTTCTGGAAGAAAATTAGTAATATCGCTTATAACCCATTTTACTTTTTCATCAATATTTCCTAACCTTTGTTTAGCACGATTAATTGCATTTTCAGAAATATCCAACACAGTAATATTTGTATAACCTAATTCTAGTAAATTATCAACCAAAAAACCATCTCCACCCCCAACATCAATAATTGAAGCATCTTTATTAGGAGCTACTTTTTGAATTAAATCCAATGAAATTTCAGGAACTTTCTGAAACCAGCTTACTTCCTGCATTCCTTTAGTAGCATATATATCTTGCCAATGTTCTTTTTTCATTTTATAAAGTTGAAGGACAAACCTCTACAGACAAAGGAAGTTTGGTTTTTTTAATTGCTCCAAATCCGCCCTCAATATTAGTGATATTATGAATTCCATCTCTTTTTAAAAGTGAACAGGCGATAACTGAACGATAGCCACCAGCACAATGCACAAAATTTTCAGCAGTAGTATTTAGTTTGTCATTTTCCAGATCACTTAGAGGATTCAATACAGCAGAAACAATATGCCTTGATTTATATTCTACTTCTTTTCTTACATCTACAATATTAATCGTATTATCTTCTTGATAAATATCATTAAAAATATTAGCTGAAATAGATGATATAGTTTGTAAATCATCTTCCTTCCAAGAATCAATACCTCCACTTAAATGCCCCAAAATATTGTCAAAACCTACACGAGATAAACGGATAGCAACTTCTTCTAATCTGTTCTTATCACAAACCAATAGAATAGGAGTATCTACCTTCTTAATAATTGCACCAACCCATGGAGCAAAACCTCCATCAATCCCAATAAAAATAGAATTTAGAATAAATCCATTTACAAAATCAGTTGCACTTCTTACATCTAGAATAATGACATTTTTTTCTTCTGATTTTACTTTAAATTCTTCAACTGTAAGAGAAATATTTGCTTTAGAAACATTATCATTTTCAGGATTGTACCCTTGCTTATTTAAACGAACATTTTCAGGGAAATAAGCAGGTGGAGGAAAAATGCCTTCCGTAACTTCTTGCACGAATTCTTTCTTAGTCATATCAGCACGCAAAGCATAGTTATTTACTTTTTCATACCCAATTGATCCAACCGTTTCCTTACTCATGTTTTTCCCACAAGCAGAACCAGCACCATGTCCAGGATATACAATTACCTCATCAGGAAGTGTCATGATTTTAGTTCTTAGACTATCAAATAAAATTCCTGCCAGGTCCTTTTCAGTAAGATCAGATTTCTGAGCTAAATCAGGCCTACCTACATCACCTAAAAACAAAGTATCTCCTGAAAACAAAGCCTTATCTATCTCCCTTTCATCAATAAGTAAATAAGAAGAACTTTCCATAGTATGCCCTGGAGTATGCAATAATTTTATAGTTATATCCCCTACCTTAAACTTTTGACTATCATTAGCAACTAAACACTCAAAATCAGTTTTTGCAGTTGGCCCAAACACTATATCCGCCCCAGTTTGCTGAGCCAATGTTAAATGTCCGCTCACAAAATCAGCATGAAAATGAGTTTCAAAAATATATTTTATTTTTGCACCCCTATCAGCAGCCATAGTAATATAAGCTCCTACCTCACGCAAAGGGTCAATAACAGCAGCTTCCCCATTACTTTCAATATAATAAGAACCTTGTGCTAAACAGCTTGTATAGATTTGTTCTATTTTCATTTTAAAATATTAATTCTTTAATTATAACATAAATTGCCATGGATAGTACAAACCAACCAAAGGCTTTTTTTAATTTTTTTCCTTCTATAAAATTACTCAGGTAAATCCCTAAAACAATTCCAGCTATTGACAGTGCTGTAAATAGCAATAAAAATTCCCAATCAATGTAGACATTTCCAACATCTCCTAAAAATCCAATCAATGATTTTATTGCGATAATCATCAATGAAGTTGCTACAGCCTTTTTCATTGATAAATTAGCAAATATAACCAATGTAGGAATAATTAAAAACCCTCCACCTGCACCAACTAAGCCTGTAATGACACCAATTACAAATCCCTCAAATATCATTAAAGTATAGTTAAGATTACCTGCTTCTTTCACCAAAACTTCTTTTCTTGTTATTATCATAGAAACAGAAGCCATCAACATAACAAAAGCAAAAAATAGCATTAGAAATAATTCCTTTGTTAATACAAAATTATTATAAATAATAATATCTGGTATAGAAGGAACAATTAGTTTTCTGGTTAAATAAACAGCAATAAAAGCAGGAACTGCTAGCACAAAAGCAGTTCGATATTCTATCATACCTTTTTGTACATTTTTTATCGTACCGAATAATGATGTAGTACCTACTACAAACAAGGAATAAGCAGTTGCTGTAACAGGATTCACACTTAAAAGATACACTAAAACAGGAACTGTTAAAATAGAGCCCCCACTCCCTGTTAAACCTAGTACAATACCTATAACTAATGCACCAAGCAAACCATAAAGAGTTAGAAATTCCAATTTATTATGCTTTTTGTGCTTTCACCATTTCCCAACCACCACCATTGTGCACATCCTTACAGCCTTGAGCTTGCAAAAAAGCAGTTGCCTGTCCGCTTCTACCACCCGAAAGACAACATAAAACCAAAGGCTGCATTCCTTTTAACTCTTCTATTCTATCAACTATTTCATTCAAAGGAATATTAATTGATCCATTTACATTTCCATCCGCAAATTCTGCTTCTGTTCTAACATCAACAATAGTAGTCTTGTTATTATTTATTAATTCTTGTATATTCATTGTTTAATTTTATTCATTAATTCTTTCTTATCGATCATTCCAACATGCCTAAGTTTTTCATTACCATCTCTAAATATAATAAAAACAGGAACACCACTTACTTTAAATTTCTTAACTAATTCCTTACTTGTATCAGCATCAACAAGAACAACTTTCACATCATTATTTTCATGTTTTATCTCTTCAATAACAGGTTTCATTTTTTTACATGGAACACACCATTCTGTGGTAAAACTAACTAAAACAACCTCATTATTTTTTATAATATCAGAAAATTCAATAACTGACATTGCTTTTTGCTTATCAATAGTTTTTCTCTTTATAGATACTACTTTAAAACCTTCAGCTTTCCATGCTCCAAAACCTCCAACAAGATTATATATTTCCTGAAAACCTAATTCTTGCATGGCAGCTACTGTTTTGGCACTTCTCCCACCACTTCTGCAATATACATAAACAGGAACATCTTTTCTTATCAAGTCCAATTTAGCAGTAAAATCAGATGCATAAAAATCAATATTTGTTGCATCCTTAATATGCCCTTCATTTACTTCATTAATAGTTCTAACATCCAAAACAATTCCTTCATTAGAATTAATTAGATTATTGAATTCCACTACACTAACATTATGTACTACTTGCGCTTCAATTGACCCTGAAGAACAAGAGACAAAAACAAAGCTAATTAAACTGTATATTATTATTTTTTTCATCATTTTTTATTTTAAAAAATCTCTAATCAAATCAAAAAGCAGTCCTCCCATAAACATACCATATAGAGTGCTTTTGTACCAAACAGAAGTTATGGCACATGAACCTGTAGAACAACCAATATAGTTCCAGTATAGATACCCTGATATTCCTCCTAAAATCGTACCAATTATTATCATAATTATTTTTTTAGACATTATTTAATTTTCTATCTAGACTACTCCAACCTCCTCCATTATAAACATCAATCCCTCTAGATTTTGTAATAGAAGTTGCCTGGCCACTTCTCATTCCTGATGCGCAACAGAAAATTACTGGCTTTTTTAAATTTTCAATCTTTTTAATTTTGGATTTAATCTTATCTAAAGGAATATTAATTGACCCTTTTATGTGTCCAGAATTAAACTCTCCAGGAGTCCTTACATCAATTACTATACCACCATCCTTCATTAACTGATTATAATCAGTTGATTTAATTCCAAATATTTTATTTAATATTGACATTTTATTTAACTTTTAATACATCTTTGATTATACTTTTTAATGCTTTTTTATCTAACATACCAGCAGACATTTGATGAGATTCTCCCATAGGAACAAATAAAAGAGAAGGAATACTTCTTATTCCAAATAAGGATGAAAGCTCTTGTTCAGATTCAGTATTAACTTTATAAACATCTATTTTCCCTTGATATTCATGAGCAATATCCTCTAAAATTGGAGCAAGCATTTTACAAGGCTGACACCAATCAGCATAAAAATCTATAATACAAGGTTTTTCTCCTTTAAAACTCCAATCTTCATTTTTAATATCATGAACCCTATCCTTAAAAGATTCTTTATTTAATATTTTTACCATTCTTTAATTTTTTAAATTATTATTAGTTTTATAATGCATGAAAATGTTAGCCCAAATTATTTTTGATAAAGAATGAATTAAAGGAGATAAAAACAACCAAATAGCTGAAATACCTATAATTTTATGAAATAACTCAACCTCAATTGATAGAATTATTAATCCTACCCAAATTGTTACCATCAAAGCTGTTCCTAGCGCATAACTAATGTACATTGCACCAAAATAAAACCCCGGCTCAGGATTGTAAGTTTCATTGCAAATTGAACAATTATCATAGTTATCGCCCATCTTTTTCAAATCATACGGATGACTTAAAAAGAAATCTCCTTCATGACAAAAGGGGCACTTCCTATTAATGATACTATATAACTTTGTTCCCTTCTTCATTTCTAAATAATTTCACAGTGCAAATAAAAGAACAAAAAAATAAAATAATGTAACATTTGTTACACATAAAAAAATTAGAAATTAATCACCTCAATTTGATTTCTATGCAATTTAATCTGGTTATCAATTTCTAATTTTTTTAGAATCCTACTTATCACTACTCGAGATGTATTTAATTCCAATGAAATTGTATTATGGGTAATCTCTAAAAACTCAGATTTATTTGCAAGAACTTTGTCTTTTAGATACTTTAGTACTCGTGCATTCATATTCATAAAAGCCAAAGAATCCACAGCCTCTAACATTTCTGAGAAGCGATTATTATATGACCCAAACACAAATGATCTCCAGCTCTTAAAATGCAGCCAATCTTCCAGTTTATGAATAGGAATAAGTAATAACTCCGAATCTGTTTCAGCAATTGCTTTTATTTCACTTTTAGCACCTTTAATGCAACAATTTAGTGTCATTGCACATGTATCTCCTCCTTCAATAAAATATAATATATAATCATCACCATCATTATCTGTCCTAAACACTTTAATTGCTCCTGATATAATTAATGGCATAAAAGTCATTTCCTGACCTATATCCATTAAAAACTCATCTTTCTTAACAATCTTATACCTAGCAACTGTTGCCATTTCATTCAACAAATCTTTCTCAAATAAGAAAGAAAAATTTTCATTAACTAGTACGGAATTATCCATTGTTTCTGAAATTTATTTTAAATTGATGTTCATCAGCATAGGAATAAGCGATATTGAAAGCATACAAATCACAAATTCTTTGCACAATAGAAAGGCCTATCCCAAGGCTTTTTTTATTTTCATTACTCCTTGTAAAGCGTTTAAAAATATCCTTTTCATCAAATGAAAGTGGACTACCACTATTGGCAATACTTAAGGTTTGATTATTTAAAGTAATCCTTAAAATCCCTCCATTTTCATTGTGGACAATTGCATTTTTAATCAAGTTAATGATTAAAGTTTCAGCCAAATAAGGATTCATGTAGACATGAGTAATATCAAGCAAATCCAATTTCAACTTTATATTTTTATCCTGAATAGCATCTTTAAAAAGACTTAGCTTTTCTTTAATTAAATCATTCAAGGAAAAGGTAGAACCCTCCGTGTAAAAACGATTATCAATTTTGGTAAGGAAGATAAGTGCCTGATTTATTTTAGATAAGCGATTAGTAGTTTCTAAAAGCAAAGCCAACTGCTCCATCTGCTCTTTAGAAAGATTATCGGCTTGCATGAGCTCGTCCGCCTTGGAGCTGATAATTGCCAATGGCGTTTGTAATTCATGCGAAACATTCTCGGTATATTCTTTCTGAGAAATAAAATCCTGTCGGATTTGTGCAGACATTTTTTCAAATACCTGATTGAGTTTTTTCACTTCCTCAATTTCGGCAGTATCCAAACTTA
>JABJNS010000046.1 GCA_018664745.1 Flavobacteriales bacterium
GATGCTGATATTGCTTATGAGGATTTTACTATTGCTAGTTCTGATAGTTTATCAAGAGAACAAATTATTGATAGCATGCTAATGGCTGGAGTTTGGCCATTTATAAGACAAAAACCTTATGATATCATTGCGAATCCTACTGATATGCCTAAGTCTATCTTTATTTCGGCTTTCAATACAGCTCCTTTAACGATTGATAATGACTTTGCTCTTTATGGAATGGATGAGTTGTTTCAAAAAGGATTAGATTATGTTGTTAAGTTAACTTCAGGAAAAACGCATTTGAATATTGATGGAAATACTAATCCTTCTAAAGTATTTACAGAGGCAAAAGGAGTTGAGATAAATAAAATATGTGGATCACATCCTGCAGGAAATGTAGGAGTGCAAATGCATCATATTGATCCTATTAACAAAGGTGAAGTGGTTTGGTATTTGGAACCACAAGATGTGGTTGCAATTGCAAGATTGTTTACTAAAGGGAAATATGACATTTCAAGAATTATAGCTTTAGGTGGTTCTCAGATTTTAAAACCAAGATATTATAGAACAATTGCTGGAGCATCAATTATTAACTTACTTTCGGATAATTTGAGAGAAGGAGACAATAGAATTATATCTGGTGATGTTTTGTCAGGTCAGCAAATTGATGAAAACGGTTCATTAGGTTTCTATCACACTACTGTAACAGTAATTGAAGAAGGAAAAGAACAAGAGTTTTTAGGGTGGATATTACCAGGAATGCATAAGTTCTCTGCTTCAAAAACATTTTTATCTTGGTTAACACCTTCTAAAAAATATGCTTTAAATGCAAATATGCATGGTGAAGAGCGTGCTTATGTAATGACAGGGGAGTACGAAAAAGTATTACCTATGGATATTTACCCAACTCAATTGATAAAAGCATGTATGTTTGAGGATATTGAATTGATGGAAAACTTAGGGATTTATGAAGTTTCTCCTGAAGATTTAGCATTGTGTGAATTTGTTTGTACTTCAAAAATTGAAGTGCAGTCTATTATTCGTCATGGACTTGACTTAGTAAGAAAAGAAAATAGTTAATATGAAATTATTTAAAAATATCTTAGAATCAGTAAAACCTCATTTTGTAGAAGGAGGTAAACTAGAGAAAATGTATCCTGCTTATGATGCATTTGAAACATTTCTATTTGTGCCTGATCATACTACTCATGCAGGTTCACATATTAGAGATGCTATTGATTTAAAAAGAACAATGATTACGGTTGTACTTGCTTTAATGCCAGCTTTATTTTTTGGAATGTGGAATGTAGGGCAATTACATTTTACAGCAATTGGCGAGTCGTTTACATTGATGTCAGCTTTTACTTTTGGAGCTTTAAAGATGTTACCATTAATCATAGTTTCTTATGCTGTTGGTTTAGGAATTGAATTTGCATTTGCAATATCAAGAGGACATTCAGTAAATGAAGGATACCTTGTAACAGGGATGTTAATACCTATGGTAATGCCTATTGATGTGCCACTTTGGATGTTGGCTGTTTCAGTAGTATTTGCTGTTATTATTGGTAAAGAAGTATTTGGAGGTACTGGAATGAATATATTGAACCCTGCACTTACGGCTAGGGCTTTTTTATTCTTTGCTTATCCTTCATTTATGTCGGGAGATAAAGTATGGGTTAATACAGATGGAGGTGCTGTTGATGGTTTTTCAGGAGCTACACCTTTAGCTGATTTAGCAGCTAATATTCCTTTAGATATGAGTTTGATTGGCAGTTTCTTTAATGGAACTATTGCAGGTTCAGTTGGTGAAACCTCTTTTGTTGCTATTATGATGGGTGCTGTAATCTTATTGGTTACAGGTATTGCTTCTTGGCGTACTATGATTTCCGTATTTGCTGGTGGATTTGTAATGGGATTATTGTTTAACCTTTGGGGAGCAAATGAGTTTATGAATATTCCTTCTTATGTACATTTATTACTGGGTGGTTTTGCATTTGGAGCTGTATTTATGGCTACCGACCCAGTTACTGCAGCACAAACTAATACTGCAAAGTATATTGTTGGTTTCCTTATAGGAGTGTTGGCAATATTAATCAGA
>JABJNS010000007.1 GCA_018664745.1 Flavobacteriales bacterium
GAGAAGAAGACACATATGCTCCATATAATGTACAGGGCTGAGGAGCTGAAGATGTATCACAAATAGTAGTATCGCAACCATTTGCATCTGTAATAGTTACACACCAATTTTGATAAAAAGATTGTTGCCAAGTATTAACACCATTACTCCATAAATAAGCATAAGGAGGATTTGAACCTGTTACAGATGCAGTAAGTCCAAGTTGAGGTGTATAAAGAACTGCAGCTCCTGACAAAGAGCAAGGAGTAGTTGTACTAGAAACACAAATCGTGAAATTGGAAGTAATCATTTGAGTATTTAAACTGAATGGATGAGTATTCAAAATCAAATTCTGATTACAATCCTCAGTAGCAACAAATAAAATTCCTTGATTAGAAAGTGTTGTTAATGTGCCAAAATAATCACCATTTACATCTGTAATAGCTATGGCCATATTCATACTTGTTGTGTCATCTGACAAATAAACATCTTGGTATGCAATAGGATTTCCGTTTAAATCAGAAACATTTCCTTGCACATAAATTACTGTTTGTGCGCTCATGCTTCTTGCAAAAATCATTAGCATTGCTACTAATAAAAAAGCTACATTTTTCATTTGTATTTTCATTTCTTTAATGCCAATATTAGTTCGACTTGGGCTTTTGTCTTATTTAATAATTACTTTCTTTATTTGTGTGTTATCTCCAATTTTCAACTCTATAAAATAGATGCCACTCTTTAATTCATTTTTATGTATTGCAATAAAATTATCTTGAATATTATCTTGATAACGCACCACATTTCCTAAAATATCAATCATCTTAAATGTACTTATAGGTTGTTTCGTTTTAAGGGTTGCTGTTTCTATAATAGGATTAGGGAAAATATTAAACTCTTCACTTTGCTTTTGTGATATTGAACTTAAAGTACTCATATTTATATTTCCTATAAACTCATCAGAAGTAGAAGGGTATGGCGAATAAAAATTAGGCCAAATCACTACTATATTATCTCCTTGGCTATATCTAGCAGAACTTATATGGTCCCAAACAACAATAAAGATAGAATCATTAGGAGACAAAACAGAGTCAATATCTGAAAAACTTCCTAAACTACTTATAGAATAAGTAGAGTTTACTGCCGAATCCTCAATAGCAATTATTATCTCAAGTGGAGAGCTTAAAGGGATATTACCCCTATTCACCAGCCAGAAAGAGAATGAAATAAAATCCCCTTCATTTACATTAACAGGATAAACTACCCCTGTTGTCCCAAATGATATATGCACATTTGAAACTTGAGCTTTAATAGTAAAGGCTGCTAAAACAAAGAGTATTAATAAGTATTTTTTCATGCTATGTATTGCTAAATCTTGCACAAAGATGAGGAGGGAAAATGAGATAAAAAAATTAAAAAAACCAATTTCTTATGTTCCCATAAATAAAATATAACTAATCACTCTTGTTATAGATGGATGAAAAACTAATAATAATCTTATGAGTTCAGCTATTTTTTCATTGCATCCCAACCCTGTGCAGTTAGTGGATGTGAACTTCCGTCATTAGCAATAAAATTGTTTCCTTCACTAGCATCAGTAACATAACCTACAATAGTAAAGTCAGCATCTTTTTTTAATTTATCATAATGAGCTTGACTTACCGTAAACAGTAATTCATAATCCTCTCCTCCACTTAAGGCACAAAAAATAGGATTCATATTAAACTCATTTGCCAAATTCATAGCCGTGTAGTCTACAGGAATTTTATCCTCATGAATGGTAATTCCAACATTAGATGATTTTGCTAAATGCAGAACCTCTGAAGAAAGTCCATCAGAAATATCAATCATTGAAGTTGGAACAATTTCTAATTCTTTTAAAATATCGATATACTTTACTCCAGCTTCTGGTTTCAATTGCCTTCTTAATACATAATCATTCCCTGTTAAATCAGGCTGCATAGTTGGGTTTTCCTTAAACATTTCTTTCTCTCTATTCAAAAGTTGTAATCCTAAATAAGCTGCCCCCAAATCACCCGTACAAACAACTAAATCGTTCACCTTAGCACCACTTCTGTACACTATACTTTCTTTTTCAACCTCTCCTAAAACAGTTACACTTATCATTAACCCAGCAGTTGAAGAAGTTGTATCTCCACCTACTAAATCAACCCCATAATGTGCGCAAGCTAATTTTATTCCCTCATATAACTCATCCAAAGCCTCAACAGTAAAACGATTACTCATAGCTAAACCAACCGTAATTTGCTTTGCAGCACCATTCATAGCACAAATATCAGAAACATTTACGGCAACTGATTTATAACCTAAATGCTTTAAGGGCATATATGATAAATCAAAATGAACACCTTCTACCAATAAATCAGTACTAACTAATTGATATCTTTCTCCCATATCAATTACAGCAGCATCATCACCAATTCCCTTAACAGAACTAGTATTTTTAATTTCAATATTCTTAGTAAGATGATCAATCAAACCAAACTCTCCCAATTTTGAAATTGGAGTAGTATTTACGCCTTTATCTTCAAGTAAACTCATGGCGGCAAAGATACACAATTATCTGCTTTAAAATTCGTATATTTGCCGGCTTAATTAGAACGATTCTAAACAATTGATAAATATTAGCGATTCAGCAAGAGATAGATTACTGCACTTACTAGATAAGGATGA
>JABJNS010000001.1 GCA_018664745.1 Flavobacteriales bacterium
CCTAACGAACAAAGCCTGAACAATGCCCAAGGTCGAGTAAAAAATTCGGAATATATTTTAACAAATATGCAGTCAGAATTTGATAGAAATAAAACTTTGTATTCAAAAGGAATTATCTCAGAACAAGAATATAATAACATTGAACTAAAATACAATCAATCGGTACAGGATTTGGAAAATGCAAAAAGTGATTTGCAAATTATCAAACTCGGTTCAGCAGGAGGTTCCAGCATAGCCAACACCAACATTCGCGCAACTGTTACAGGTACTGTTCTTGAAATTCCAGTAAAAAAAGGAGACCAAGTTATCCAAGCCAATACCTTTAATGCAGGAACAACTATCGCTACTATTGCTGATTTGAACATCATGATTTTTGAAGGAAAAGTAGATGAAGCAGAAGTAGGGAAATTGGGACAAGACATGCCACTTGTCGTAACTTTAGCCGCTATTGAAGACAAAGAATATGCTGCAAAACTAAAATTCATTGCTCCAAAAGGGATAGAGGAAGCAGGAGCTGTACAATTCAAAATTGAAGGAGAAGTTTACTTGGATGACGAGTACTTTGTAAGAGCAGGGTACAGTGCTAATGCTTCAATTATAACTGAAAGAAGAGATAGTGTACTTGCAATTAGTGAAGCGCTTTTGCAATATGATTTAAAAACTAAAGAAGCTTATATTGAAGTTGAAATTGGCGAACAAGAATTTGAAAGAAGAGAAATAGAACTTGGGCTATCTGATGGAATAAATGCTGAGATACTTTCAGGAGTTACTAAAGATGATAAAATAAAAATATGGAACGAAACAGAGCCTGAAAAGAAAACAGGAGTAAGTATTGAACTACATTAAAAATACGATTATGAAAATATTAAAACTTAGCATACTCCTACTATTTTTAAGCACTAACATACAAGCCCAAGAAGTATGGACACTTGAAAAATGTGTAAACCGTGCAATTGAAAAAAACATTTCTATTAAGCAATCACAAGCTGATTTAAAAAGTACTAGCTTAAGCAAAACAACTGCTATTGCTAATTTTTTACCTAGCCTTAATTTAGGAAGTTCTCATTCTTGGAATGTAGGGCTTAACCAAAATATCACCACTGGGCTGTTAGAAAACATGACTACTACTTCTGCTTCCATGAATGCGAATGTGGGAATTGATATTTTTAATGGACTGCAGAATATTCAGCAATTATACCGTGCTAACCTCAGCATATTGGCTAGCCAATATCAATTGACAGATATGAAAGAAAACATTTCTTTATTAGTTGCTAATTCTTACTTGCAAATCTTATTTAATCGTGAAAGTTTAGAAGTTCAACAATCCCAACTAACAATTGCCAATGAAGAATTAATAATTGCAAGGGAACGCCTAAAAACAGGAATTATCCCGCAAGGAGATGTACTAGAGATTGAAGCTAATCTTGCTACTATTGAACAAAATGTAGTGGTAGCCGAAAACAATTATCAACTTTCAAAAATTGCCTTGGCACAACTGCTACTTATTTCTGATTTTAACAATTTTGAAATTGCACAAGAAACAGCAATTACTTCTGAATCAACAATACTAAACACCAGTGTAAATACAATTTACAATACTGCTGTTGCCAAAAGAAGTGATGTGAAATTGGCAGAAACAAATCTGAAAATTGCTAAGAAAGATTTAGCTATTTCAAAGGGGAGTCTTTTGCCAAAACTTAGTGGTTTTTACTCTTACAATTCAAGAGTACTTTTTGATGACCCAACTGATATCTCAAGTCAATTAGATAGAAATGCAGGGAAGAATTTTGGACTTCAATTATCTATTCCTATTTTTAATGGAATGGCCAACAATACAAATATTAAGAGAAGTAAAATTAATATTCAGAAATCAACTTATGCTTTGGAACAAGTAAAATTGGATTTGGAAAATACAATTAACCAAGCTTATAATGATGCCAAAGGTTCTTTAAAAGCACATCAGGCAGCTGAAAAAACATTGAAAGCGCGTAAACTAGCGTATGAATATGCTAAGGAGCGATTTGATAATGGAGGAATGAATACCTTTAATTTCCTACAAGCAGGACAAAGATATGAGGCCGCACAATCAGAATTGATAAAAACAAAATACAATTATATTTTCAAATTGAAAGTATTAGAATTTTACTTTGGTGAAGCTAGTTTGTAATAACTAATCCACCTTTATTTTAGCAGCAACTTCTTTTGCTTTTTCTACTAGTTCAGTTGTACTTTCTGTTCCATGTGCTAAGGCAACAGCCATTCTTCTGTAAGGGCGTGTTGTTGGTTTTCCAAAAATCTTGAAATCAGTATTTGGAAATGCAGCAGCTTCATTTAATCCTGTAAAAGCAGGCCAATTATTATTTTCTTTATTAGCCAACACTACAACTGAAGCCCCATTTCTTATCAATGGAATATCCAGAACAGGTATTCCCAATATTGCACGAGCATGCAATTCAAATTCTGTAAAATCTTGTGTTCCAGCAAGCGTTACCATACCTGTATCGTGTGGTCTTGGTGAGAGTTCTGAAAAGTAAACTCCAACTTTCCCAACAAAAAACTCTACTCCCCAAATTCCGCTACCACCAAGCGCTTTAGTTACTTTATCTGCCATTTCTTGAGCAGTTTTTAGATGAACATCTTCCATAGCCATAGGTTGCCAACTTTCTTGGTAATCTCCTCTTTCTTGCCTATGCCCTATTGGCGGGCAGTAAAGCGTATTTCCATTATTTTGTGTTAAAGTTAAAAGCGTAATTTCATAATCAAAATCAATAAATGCCTCAACAATTACTTCCATCAAATCTCCTCTCGATCCTTCCAAAGCATAGTTCCAAGCTTTTTCAATATCGGCTTCAGTTTTAATAAC